>JAPORI010000199.1 GCA_026710225.1 Betaproteobacteria bacterium | reverse complement strand
GGTGGGCAGGGTGCCGGAACGCATCCCCCGCTCGTGGCCGCCGCCGACGATTTGTGCCTCGAGTCTGATGTCGCTGTCGGCTCACAAGGCCTACGGCCCCAAGGGGATCGGTGCCCTGTATGTGCGCCGCAAGCCGCGCATCAGACTCGAGGCGCAAATCGTTGGCGGCGGCCACGAGCGGGGGATGCGTTCCGGCACCCTGCCCACCCACCAGATCGTCGGGATGGGTGAGGCCTTTCGGCTGTGCACGGAAGAGGCGACCAGCGAGCGGGATAGGATTTGCGCCCTGCGCGACCGGCTGCTGGCCGGCGTCAAGGGCATCGAGGAAATCTACATCAACGGCGATTTGGAAAATCGGGTGCCGCACAACCTGAACATCAGTTTCAACTTCGTCGAGGGGGAATCTCTGATCATGGCGATCAAGGATGTGGCGGTCTCGTCCGGTTCGGCGTGCACCTCGGCCAGTCTGGAGCCGTCCTACGTGCTGCGGGCTTTAGGACGCAACGACGAGTTGGCCCACTCCTCGATTCGCTTTTCGATCGGCCGCTTCACGACCGAACAGGAAATAGACGCACTGATCAAGCTGCTGCATGATCGCATTGGCCAGTTGCGCGAATTGTCCCCGCTGTGGGAGATGCACAAGGAAGGAGTGGATCTGAACACGGTGGAATGGGCAGCCCACTAATCGACACAGGAGAAAAACCATGGCATACAGCGAAAAGGTCCTTGACCACTACGAAAACCCCCGCAACGTCGGCTCGATGGACAAGCAGGATCCGTCAGTCGGCACCGGCATGGTCGGCGCACCGGCCTGCGGCGATGTCATGAAGTTGCAAATCAAGGTCGGCGACGACGGCGTCATCACCGACGCCAAGTTCAAGACCTACGGCTGCGGCTCGGCGATTGCCTCTTCGTCGCTGGTCACCGAGTGGGTGCGCGGCAAGTCGCTTGCCGATGCCCTGACGATCAAGAACACCGCAATTGCCGAGGAGTTGGAACTGCCGCCGGTGAAGATTCACTGCTCGCTGCTGGCCGAAGACGCGATCAAGGCGGCCGTCGCCGACTACCGCAAGAAGCACCCCAATCAGGAGGCAGCCGCGGAAGCGGCAACTGCCGCCGCCTAGACGGCCGCCGGCCCCAAGCATGGCCATCAGCATGACCTCCGATGCGGTGGCACGGGTGCGCGCCTATGCCAGCGCCCGCGGCAAGCCGCAGATCGTGCGCATCGGTGTGAAGACCACCGGCTGTTCGGGACTGGCCTACACAATGGAATTGTCCGGCCAGCAGGCCGAAGGCGACGTAACCTTTGAATGCGACGGCGTGCGCATTCTCGTTGACGAAAAGAGCCTGCTCTATCTGGACGGCACCGAACTGGACTACAAGCGCGAGGGTTTGCAGGAAGGATTCCAGTTCAACAATCCCAACGTCAAGGAAACCTGCGGCTGCGGCGAGAGTTTCGTGGTTTGAACCCCGACTGCGCCCGTTTGCCGAGGCGACGCCAATGAACGCAACCTCCCAGTTGCTTGCCGCATCCCACTTCGAGTTGTTCGGGCTGCCGGAGCAGTTTGCCATCGACGAAGATGACTTGAACCGGCGGCACATGCTGTTGCGCACCAAGATGCACCCTGACCGCCACATCGGCCTGGCCGCCGAACAGCTGGCTGCCGAGCAACTGGCTGCCCGGATCAACGAGGCCTACCGCACTCTGGCTGATCCGATGCTGCGCGCCGCTTATGTGCTGTCGTGCCGCGGCCGGGATCCTTTCTGCGAAAACGACAACAGCATGCCGGCCGAATTTCTAGAAGAACAAATGGAAATGCGCGAACGGCTCGAGGAAGCGGCCGATGAACAACTCCGGCAGAATCTTGCTGCCGATGCCCAACAGGCATGTCGAAAATGCCTGGATGAACTGGAAGATCAGCTCAAGGAGCCTGAGCCTGATCTGGAAGCGGCCGCGCATACGGTGCGCAGGATGAAATACCTGCGCAACTTCGCGGCCGAATGCGCCCAGACCTGAACTGATGGCTCTGATACAACTAACCGATCCGGGCGAAACCCAGTCTGATCCGAACCAGGAAAACCGTCTGGCGATCGGCATCGATCTGGGCACCACCAACACTCTGGTCGCCTGCGTCGGCGAGGACGGCCGGCCGCAAGTGATCGCCGATGAAAACGGCAGCCGGATGCTGCCTTCGGCCGTCCACTATACCCAGGACGCAACGGTGCTAGTCGGCGAGCCGGCCCTGGCGATGCGCGCTGACAATCCGGATAGCACCATCGTCTCGGTCAAGCGGCTGATGGGCAGAGCTCGCGGCGACATCGATCCGGCGTTCTCATTTCCCTTCGCCGCCGATGCCGAGCAACAGGCAATGGCGGTGCTGACCACCGCCGCCGGGCCAAAGAGTCCGGTCGAGGTATCAGCCCAGATACTGACTGCGATCATCGCCAGAGCCCGGGCACAACTGGGGCAGGAGCCGGAAGCAGCAGTGATAACGGTGCCGGCCTACTTTGACGATGCCCAGCGCCAGGCGACCAAGGATGCGGCCGGTGTCGCCGGGATCAAGGTGCTGAGGCTGCTCAATGAACCGACCGCAGCTGCGCTGGCCTACGGGCTTGACCGCAACGAGGAGGGCTGTTACGCGGTCTATGATCTGGGCGGCGGCACCTTCGACATATCGGTCCTGCGCATGCGATCGGGCGTGTTCGAGGTCCTGGCCACCGCCGGCGATTCGGCGCTCGGCGGCGACGACTACGATCTGGCTTTAGCCCGACTGGCCGGCGGCGAATCCGGCCGGATTGACGCAGCCGCGCTGGCAGCCGCCCGGGTCAGCAAGGAAAAACTCAGCGACGGCGCATCGGTAAAGCATCCGCTGCCCGACGGCGGCAGCGTGCCGGTATCGGCGCAGGATTTCGAGCAGGCTACCGCCACCCTGACCGGCCGCACCATCGAGTTGCTGCGCAAATGTCTGGCCGACTCCGGAATTGGCGAAAAGGAGTTGCGCGGCATAATTCCAGTCGGCGGCGCAACCCGGATGCCGGCAATCGGCAAAGCGCTCAAAGAGAGCATGAACGCGCCGATATTTGCCGATCTGGATCCGGACGAAGTGGTTGCAATCGGTGCCGCCGCCCAGGCTGATCTGCTCATCGGCAACCGGCGGGACAAGGACTGGCTGCTGCTGGATGTCATTCCGCTGTCGCTGGGGATTGAGACGATGGGCGGCCTGGTTGAGCGCATCATCCCCCGCAACAGCCCGATTCCCACTGCCCGGGCGCAGGAGTTCACAACCCACAAGGACGGCCAGAGCGCAATGTCGATCCATGTCGTCCAGGGAGAGCGCGACTTGGTGCGCGACTGCCGCAGCCTGGCCCGCTTCTCGCTGCGCGACCTGCCGCCGCTGAAAGCCGGCACCGCCCGCATCCAGGTTACCTTCCGCGCCGATGCCGACGGACTGTTGCAGGTGCAAGCCCGGGAGCAGACCACCGGCAAGAGCGCCACCATCGAGGTCAAGCCTTCCTACGGACTTGACGAGACGCAGATCACGGCAATGCTGCGCGCAGCCAGCAGCAACGCGGCCGCCGATGCAGCCGAGCGCTCGTTGGCCGAGGCGCGCAACGAATCTGCCAGCCTGATTACCATGCTTGCCGGTGCCCTGGCCGAGGATAGCCAGCTGCTTGACCCTGATGAAGCCAGCCAGATTGACCAGGCCCGCCAGCACCTGCAACAGGCTGCGCAAGACAGCGACGCTGATGCTATTCGCCTGGCGGTAAAGCGCCTGAATGCGGCGGTTGAACCCTTTGCCCAGCGGCGGATGGAGCATGCACTCAAACAGGCCTTGACCGGCAGGAATGTCAGCGAGGCCGGATGACCTGCCATAGAATCGCCGGCTGACAAAAAAATGCGAATTATCAAGGTCCTCCCCCATGTTGAACTGTGCCCGCAGGGCGCACAAATCAAGTCCGAGCCGGGAAAATCGATCTGCGATGTGCTGCTGGCGGCGGGCATCGGCATCGAGCACGCCTGCGAAAAATCTTGCGCCTGCACCACCTGTCACGTAATCGTGCGCAGCGGCTTTGATTCAC
>JAPORI010000238.1 GCA_026710225.1 Betaproteobacteria bacterium | reverse complement strand
CAGAGGCAGCCTCTATCTGGTTGCAATCATGGACTTGTATTCCCGGCGGGTATTGCCCCGGCAATTGTCAAACAGGCTAGACAGCGCCTTCTGTGTCTAGTCGGAAGCGCTCGGCGCTGGCCAAGTATGGTCGCCCGGAGATTTTCAATACCGACTTCGGAGCCCAGTTCACCAGCGAGGCTTTCCTGGTGCTGGAAGCCAAAAACATCAAAATCAGCATGAGAAGGCTGCGGCCGGGAAGTCTGGCCAACGTTCTTATCGAGCGCCTAGGGCGCTCGATCAAGCACGAGGAGGTATTCCTGCGCTCCTATGAAAACGCTTCCCAAACTCGCTGGCATCGGCAGCCGGCATTTTGCCCACTATAACCGGGAACGGCCACATCAGGCACTGGGCGGACGGACACCCAATCAGTTATAATATGCAACCTGAATTTACATCTTAATTTCACCCCTGATTTTGTCTCATTTTAGGGGTGCATTACAATAAAATATCGCCAAATTCATTTTCTCGTCTACCCTAACTAGAAGCATTGCATGTTTGCCAATTTGCTTAATCCGGCGCACAAATTCTTTGAGTCGCTTCTTTGCTTCCGCAAATCTGGTCAAGCAAGAGCCAGCAAACGGGACAAAACTGGAATAGTAAAGCATGTCCTGCCCGTTAATTTTTTCTGTAGAGCGCATATTGCTTTGGGGGTTGTGCTGTTGCCGCTTTCCTTGCTGGCGGCACTAGACTATTCTTCCTATGTAGATTCGTGGCAGCTGTCTTATTGGTTTTACAACTATGATTATGGCTATGTTGGGCGCGGTCTGCGAGGGGAAATTATAAGTTATTTTCATGATGCCCCGACCTTTGAAACCCTGCAGCCGCTGGTAATAATCTCGGAGAAAGTTGTAATTGCCTTGAGTATTTTGATGCTTTGGTGTGTGCTGGTGCCCAGAATATGGAAACTAAACCATTCTCACCAAAACAAATTGCTGCTCATGGCATTTGCTGCTGTATTGATGGTTCTTCCTGCCTGGAAAATGTTTGGGGTCATTGCTGGATTCGGGGATGAATGGGCATTCTTTTTTGCGATGCTGGCCTTCATAAGTTTTCTGGGCAGGCAGCCGATTTTATATGCCGTTTTCAGCATAGCGATATACGCGAATCATCCACAAGGGCTGGTATATATTTGCTTGCTTACCATGCTGGTTGTCCATTCAATTTTTAGAAACCCTTTATATGCCCGGCATTGGCGCAGGTGGACAATTGCAGTAATTGCGGTTTTTAGCAGTATTGTTTTCCTGTATTCCATGGTTTCGATAGAGACAGAGCGCTTGATATACAAGCATTACAAGGATGAGATAGCACGATTTCTGCCAGATGCTAATATTGATTTGACATTACTTGTGGCCGATAGAACAAAGAATTTATCTGCCATAATAGAATATTATTTTGATCTTTTTATAGTGATTGTAGACAAGCTTTATACTGTAAAAATGGCTGTTACATATGGTGGCTGGATTGTGGTTTATGCAGTCCTGTTTTGGTTTGCCTGTGCCAACGCGAGAATATCCTCCACAACGGGTTTCTTGATTGCCGGCCGACCAATTCTGGCCAGATTGATTCCCTATGAGCGTCTTATCATGACTGTCCCCCTGTTTTTTTGTTCGCTTGTTACGTCAATGGTCGGAGGAGATGGGGAAAGGTTTTTTCACATAGCTTTTCTGATGATGGCAATTGTCGTAGCCTATTTTATTTGGTTTTCTGACAGCAGCCACGACAGTCAAGAAGAACTCAAACCCTCAAAAAAAACAAGAAAAAATCCAAGCGCTTGTTTTGCGGCTCCAATAACTGCGTTCATGCTGATCTGGGCATATGTCTTTGCAGGCACCCCGATAATTGTATTCGGCAAACTGAAGGACACCTGCAACTTGTGTCAGGATACAACCTATTTTCTGAACAAGCACCCTTTGGGAGAATGGCTTTCCCAAACGGTGTATGATTTCACTGCATACAAGGATATTACTTTTCACTATGATAGTGAAAATCTATACAAGCATGTTTTGTTAAAATTCGAATACAAGGAAGATAGATTTTTCAGGTTTGAAAATGATAGATTTCTGATTTCAGGCGAAGGCAAAGACAAGCAAATATTTTTTGAAGATATAATTGTAAAAGGTGGGGGCATGCCAATCGTGGCAGAACTCAACTACAAGGGTGAAGTGCATCCTCCTGTGGAATTGAAGTATTATAATCAGGTAATCCCCCCTGTTCATGTTGAGGGTAATAAAGCAATCTGGAAATTCACAGATCCAGGAAATCGTTACGCATCTTTGTACAACCTTTATTCGATTAGCGACAAAGACTATGAGATAATCGACTTTTCGCTGTCCATAGGTGATCGTTGGTTTTAAACCGGATATTGTACGGTTACTTCTGATTTGCGCTAAATTGAATAATTGCTGCGTAATGCAAATCAATTCACTGCCGAGGTTGGAAGGGCGGTGCGAGTTTTTACTGAGAATCGCCAGTGCTAATTCGAATCAACTCTTGCCGGCCTGGACATCCGCGACCAGATTGCCGGGAACTTCTGCATAGCGGGAGAATTCCATTGAGTAGGTGGCCCGCCCCTGAGTGAGCGAGCGCAACTGGGTCGAATAGCCGAACATGGTTGCCAGCGGCACGTCCGAGTTTACTGCCTTGCCGCCGCCGGAGGTGTCCTCCATGCCCTGAATTATCCCGCGTCGGGAGTTCAGATCGCCCATCACATCACCCATCTTCTCTTCGGGCGTTTCGACCTCCACCCGCATGATCGGCTCGAGCAGGGCCGGGTTGGCCTTCTTGATGCCGTCCCGGAAGGCTAGGGCGCCGGCCATTCGAAACGCCTGTTCCGACGAGTCAACCTCGTGAAAGGAGCCGTCATAGAGGGTTACCTTGATGTCAACGACCGGATAGCCGGCGATCGAGCCTTGCTGCATCGCATCGGCGACCCCTTTTTGTACTGCCGGGATGTATTCACGCGGGATTGCCCCACCCTTGATCTCGTTGATGAACTCCAGGCCGCTGCTGGCCTCACCGGGTTCCAAGCGCATGACCACGTGTCCGTACTGGCCGCGGCCTCCGGTCTGCTTGATGTACTTGCCTTCGGTTTCAACCTGTTTCTTGATTGCCTCCCGGTAGGCGACTTGCGGCTTGCCGACATTCGCCTCGACCGAGAACTCGCGCTTCATCCTATCAACCAGAATTTCCAGGTGCAGTTCACCCATCCCGGAGATGATGGTCTGGCCGGCCTCCTCGTCGGAGCGCACCTGAAAGGAAGGGTCCTCCTGAGCGAGCCGTTGCAGAGCGTGCGACATCTTTTCCTGGTCGTTCTTGGTCTTGGGTTCGACCGCGACGTGAATCACCGGGTCGGGGAATTCCATCCGCTCGAGAATCACCGGCTTGCCGGTTGCACAGATCGTCTCGCCGGTGCGCGCCTCTTTCAGTCCAACTGCCGCGGCGATGTCGCCGGCGCGTACTTCCTTGATCTCCTCACGGGAATTGGAGTGCATCTGGAGAATCCGCCCGATCCGCTCCTTGGAGTCGCGTACCGAATTGACCACGGTGTCGCCGGAATTGAGCACTCCCGAATAGACGCGAAAGAACGACAGTTGGCCGACATAGGGGTCGGTTGCGATCTTGAACACCAGCCCGGCGAACGGCTCGTCGTCATCGGACTTGCGGGTCGCCGGCTGATCCTGCCAACTGCCCTCAACGGCCGGCACGTCAATCGGAGAGGGCAGGTAGTCGATTATCCCGTCGAGCATAGCCTGAACGCCCTTGTTCTTGAAGGCGGTACCGCACAGTACCGGCACTATCTCGTTGGCAATCGTGCGCTTGCGCAGGCCGCGCTTGATTTCCTCGACCGACAGATCGCCGCTTTCCAGGAACTTCTCGGTGAGCTGCTCGTCGGCTTCGGCAGCCGCCTCGACCATCTGTTCGCGCAAGGTGGCCGCCTGTTCGGCCAACTCATCCGGAATCGGCCGGCGCTCGAATTTGGCTCCGAGGGTCTCGCTGTCCCACTCGATTGCGTCCATTTGCACCAGATCGACCACGCCGCGGAAGTTTTCC
>JAPORI010000060.1:487-4112 GCA_026710225.1 Betaproteobacteria bacterium | reverse complement strand
TGTGCGACAGCGACGCTAGGGCGTGTTCACACTATGCCCGCCGACGCTGTTGCCGGTTTCGCCAGCGGCGGCGCAGACTGCGCCGGTGCTGCCGGCCCAGACCGACCGGGTGATCTTCTACGGGGAGTCTTTCAACATCACCCCGGTATCCGGCGGCGGTGTAACCTATGAGGCGACTCTGGGCAGCGGCGAAAGGCTGAGCCTCTATGATTTGAGGTTCAATGGCCGCACCGGGAAGATGGATGCCAGCATTTTTGCTTTTTCGCCGAAAACGCGCCAACTGGTTACCACCTTGACCGTCAATGTGCAGGCGGTTGACAGCGATGACAACAGAAGTGATATTCAAAGTTTCGAGTTGGTTTTGGCTACCGCCGGTGGCTATGATCTTGATATTCCCATAGAGCAGGTGAGCAGTTCACCGACTCAGGCCGTGTTCAGGATTGCGCTTGATCCGAGCATTTGCAGTCGTGCCTATGAGACCATCTCGATTTCGATCGATCGGGTTGCCGCCGGGGCAACATCCGGCTGCGGTGCTTCAAGCGGAACTGGCTGGGATGTTTCCTACGATACAGAAAACAATTTTCTTCAAGTTGAAGTCAGTGGAACCAGCCTGATCGGCAAGCAGGTTGTTGGCAATTTCAATAGATCCAACGCTATTGTTGCTTCTTTTACATACAATATTCCCGACAGCAATCCGCTGTCGTTCCCGGCCGCTGCGCTCACCGTGAGCATAGACGAGAATATGGGCAGCAGCAGAGTTGCCGTGCACACGCCTCTGGCCACAGTTAGGGTGGCTAATTCCGATTCGAACCTGACCCCGGAATATGAGCTTGAATATAAAGGCATTGGTCTGGATGAGGGTAGTTTTTGCATAACAGGAGAGTTGATCAGTTGTGGCACAGAGGATGCCGGCATAGTCAAGGTGATAAAGGGTGCCCTACTTGATCACGAGCGGAAAGACAGTTACACGGTTACGGTGCATGCTTTTGTAGATAATGGCTATAGAGTAAGCAGAGCGGTAGTCATAAACGTCAATGATGTGGCCGAAACAGCACCGGTCTTTTCGCCTGATGGTGCGCGTGTAAGCATTGATCTTTCGGTTTTGCTGCCAGTTGGTGCAGATGTTGTCACCCTGACTGCGACCAGTGCCAGTGCGGTTACTTGGAAGATCGAGGATCACGATGATGAGGGGGATAGACGGCTAATTGCATATGGAATAAAATCCGGCCGTGCTGCTGCGGCAAACACCTATCTGGCAACTGTTTTCATAAAGCGCAAGCAGGATATACACCAATTGCATTTGTTTCCTCCTGAATATATAGAAGTCTCCGCCGCCAACAGCGGCAGCGATACTGGCAAAGCAGAAAAGTTGATATTTCTCAACGCTTTTATTCCCGCCTCTTTTAATGATGTGGAAAGAAATCTTTCTGACCGGGTTTTTATGGCTGGCGCAAATTACACGATTTTTCTCGAACAAGCGCTCGAAAGAAAAATCGGCCAAAAGGAATTGAAATCTTTTACTCGCTATTCGATGAGTTTGGCAGATGGCAGCAGTTTGCCTGGTTGGCTCAGTTATGCATACAATGCAGAAAGATTGTTGCCGTCTTTGGTGGCAACCAATGCGCCGGCCGGATCCTATAATATCAGGCTAAATGCCTTGAATGATGACGACACTGTCGCGGTGTATGAAGATTTTACGATTCAGGTGGTTGCCAATGCCGGTGCCGGTGTGTTGAGTCTTGATGCGCCAGCCGGGCCTCTTGCCGCTCCTTTTGTGACCACGGTTATTATATCGGGTGATTTGACGCCGACCAGTTTATTGCCTTTGGTGGTTCGGGGTCGCAACAGTCTGGTAGTGGTATCCAATACCGGTCGTTCCGGTTTTACATTCGAGCAGAAATATGCTTTCCCTGCCAATGTAGCCGTTGGCGATCGGTCGGTCGTTGTCAGCGTGGTTGGCAGGCTGCCCGGCACCCATTCAGATGAGGTTGTTTTGGGTTTGGATGATCTTGACCTGACCAATGTTCCGGTCAACTATTTTGGCGCTGCAAGCCAGACAGTTGTCCTGAGTTGGACTATACCCAATTACGCTCCGTCTTTCAGCGGCGCCAGCGTTGATGTCATGGAAAGCCGCGGCCGGGAGATGTTTTTGCCAACAGATGCTTTGCCAATAGCGGCTTTTGCCGGTGCCGAGGATGCAAATGGCGAAGAGTTGACCTATACAGTGCTGGGGTCCTTGGGAGAAAAATTTTCGATCAGGCATCAGATAGAATTGGGAGAAAATTTGGATGTTGGCAAGCGGATTGATGCATTATCGCGCCAAGTCGGTATTTTCGCCGCCGAGCCACTCAATATCAATTACGAGGAATTGTTGGAGGCAGGCAGCACCCATTATGTTCTTGACGTTATGGTCGAGGACGCAGGAGGGTTGTCGGCGCAAAGCAAGGTTACCATAAATGTGCTTGATCGCGCAGTGGAAAGGATTGGTGTAGGTGATGCTCGTAATGCGCTATCAATAGATGCTTCTTTTGCAACCACGGCGGTGCGCAAGCCCCGGATTGCCCTTGGGCTGTCCTGGGACAATTCCCCGTATCACGCTCTTTATGCACCGTTCGATCGAGGCGATATAGTGCTAGGCTGGGTCAATGTCACCAGTTCAGTTGCCGGTTCGATAACTCTTGCTCATGATGTCAATTCGGCGGTAATCAGCGCTTTGACCCCCGGTACGGACTACCGGGTGTCATTGACGTGGTTCAACGCCGACGGTCTGGCCGATTATTCCCATGAATTCACGGCTTCGACCGCCGCCAACAACATTCCAGCGCTGGCCCGAACAGCTGTCACGGTAATGGTTACTGAAAACGTTGCCCTGCCGGCCGGCAGGGTGCTGTTTGACCTTTCCAGCATCACCAGCGACGCCGACAATGATCAGTTGCGGTTTGTCGCGCTTACTGGCAGCGGCAGGGAACTGAGCCTTGATACGCAAAGCGGGCAAGTGAGCCTGCTTCGGGAACTTGTGCCCGATGCCGAAGGTCCGGGAGATGGGGCAATCCAGTTTCCTTTCTCGGTCGTTGACAATTACGGCGGTGAAGTTGTCGGCTCATTCAATCTGGTCGTTGAAGGTGTAAACGAGCCGCCCGTTTTCACTGACCCGGAAAGTATCCTGGTGTTCACTCATGAGACGGGGGGAAGCAAAGTTCTTGATCAGGCGCAGGATCCGGAAACGGATGCCCTGGTTCATTCAGTCGATACCAGTACCCTGCCGAACGGGATTACCTATACTGCCGCCAGCCGCACTCTGGGAGTTGCCTCTACCACCGATGCCGGCGTATACAGCATAAGTTACAAGGCTCAGGAGAGCTCAACCAGCGAGCAGTTGGAAGTCATGAAGACCTATAAGGTGATCGTGGTCGCCGATCCGACTGCGTTGCCGACTTTCACTGCCTTGACTTCTCCGTTTGAGTTTCCCGAGAATCGGGGCAGCGAGCAGACGGCAGCGGGAGTTGCGGTTGCGACGGTAGTCATTAATAATCCCACTTCATTCACCGCCGGCGATCTTTCCTACTCACTGGTGGGCAGCGAGTCCGAGATAGGTCCCTTTGAAATCGGGGCAGCCAACGGCATC
>JAPORI010000060.1:0-477 GCA_026710225.1 Betaproteobacteria bacterium | reverse complement strand
ATCGGGGCAGCGAGCAGACGGCAGCGGGAGTTGCGGTTGCGACGGTAACCATCAACAATCCCTCTGTAGGCGATATTTCCTACTCGCTAGTGGGCAGCGAGTCCGAGATAGGTCCCTTTGAAATCGGGGCAGCCAACGGCATCATCAGGGTTGCCCGCGCCACCAACTTTGACTTGGAAAGCAAGCGTTATTACGTGTTTGCGGTGCAAGCCACAGTTGCCAACAGCGCCACCGGTCTCGGTGAGCAGTTGGTTACCTTGGAGTTGACCGCGGTAAATGATCCGCCGCAGTTTGGGGTATTTGCCACCAGCCAGCGTTTTGAACGAGGGCATAGGCGCAGTTTTGTCTTGCCCGTCTCTGATGTTGAAAATAATCCATTGACGATTACATTTGATCCCAGCATCCTGCCTGATGGCATCAGTTGGGATCCAAGAGCAGGCAGTTTTTCGGTGGCAGGCAATGCTCCGGCTGGGGATT
>JAPORI010000247.1 GCA_026710225.1 Betaproteobacteria bacterium | reverse complement strand
TTATGCTCATTGAATAAGCGCTGTCAATTTGCCGGCAGTCCTTGCCAGCAAGCAAAGTCGCGCATTGCACGGGAGGCGAAATGATGCAGTGCCTGCGCATAACTGGCACGCTTGAAGGCGATGATTAACTCGATTGCATCAGCCGGCGCTGCCCATTGCCAGGCGTTGAATTCCTGATCGCTGGCTTTGGCAAGATCGATGATTGTCTGGCTTTTTGCCGCGAGCAGGAACCATGCTTGCCACTGTCCCTTCAAATCCTTTTTTTGGAGTTGGCGCGCATTTCTTCGGGCAAATCGTAGTTGAGCCAACGGTCAAGCCAGGCAGTTACTTGCACTTGATCGGCGGCCAACCCGGTCTCCTCGGTCAACTCGCGCAGCAGCGCCTGACGCGGCGTTTCCTCGGCTTGCAGCCCGCCCTGGGGAAACTGCCAGCGCTGATTGCCATCGGCCGGGCTGCTGCGCTGGAACAGGAGGATTTCCCCCTGGCTGTTGTGCACCACTGCGGTTGCACCGGCGCGGTATCCGGGCGCAAATTCGTCTCCGTTGAGTTTGGCATCCGGCTCCAGCAAGATCACGGTTGCGTCTGGCCGGAAAGCGTCTCGATAAACAGTTCGAGCATTGCCGTATTGTCTATGGCGCGGGCATAGGACTGCACCGGTCGGGATTGCCATGATTCATCAGCAGCCGGATGGCCGGGGGGCATTGCCGCGCTCTTGCCGCGACTAAAACCCTCGCATGCGACTCTAATCGCCGCCTCCTCCATTGTGAAAATCTCCGGTGCCACCAGCCGGGCCAGGGCGCACACATCGTGCATGCAGCATCCGTCAACCCCGGCGTTGTTGCGGTAGAAGTCAATGTAGGGTGCTGCGGCTGCGGCGAGGAATTTTGCCTTTTCGCTACCCGAGCCGGTTATCCTTGCAATATCCTGAGAACTGATTACCGCCTTCATGGTTACGTCCAGGCCGATCAGCGATGCCTTCCAGCCGGCTCCCAGAACTGCATCGGCCGCTTCCGGATCGTTGGCGACATTGGCCTCAGCCAGAGGTGTGACGTTGCCGGGGCAGTTGATCGCCCCGCCCATGATCGAAACTTCCCGCACCAGTTCGGCTATTTCCGGGGCACGGGCCAGGGCGGCCGCTATATTGGTGAGCGGACCAACCGGCACCAGGGTTATTTCCCCCGGGCTGGCTTTTAGTGTTTCAATGATGAAATCTACCGCCGGGCGCTGGTCGGGGGATCGATTGGAAGCCGGCCAGTTGATGTCGCCAAAGCCGTCTTTGCCGTGCACCCAGTGCGGGTAGGGGCGCGGCTCTCCAGCCAGCGCCTTGCCCAGACCGGCTGCAACCGGGTAGTCGCCGCCGGCGATATCGACCAGCCGCAGAGTATTGGCAGTTGATTGTTCGACTGCCACGTTGCCGAAGATGGTGGTGATTCCGACGATTTGCAACTGCGGATGGGCATCAGCGAAGAAGAATGCCATTGCGTCGTCCACACCCGGATCGGTGTCAAAGATTATCTTGTGCGGCTGCTGTTTCGGTTGCTGGTTCATTTCAGGTGTCCATTTTAGATGCCGGCTCTGGGAAAGTGGCAGTTAGCCAGCTACGGCTGTTTTCAGTTGTGAGAGAATCGGCGGTTTGCCAGCAAATCTGATCTACCTCCTGTTTCCGTTCATGCGAGCATTTCTCCTTTTCCTCGCGGTTTCCGTTTTGGCGGCTGCCGGCGCCCAGCCGCCGGCAGCCGAACTGTTTCCCGCCGAGGTTGCCCGGCTGGTCAAGGCCAACGGCATCCCCGCCGATCGGGTGGGCATTTATGTGGCGGCGATTGATGGCGAGCCGCTGGTCGCTCACAACATGGACAAGCAGTTCAATCCGGCTTCGGCGATCAAGCTGGTTGTTTCCCAGGCCGCCCTTGACATTCTCGGACCTCACCACACTTGGAAGAGCCAGTTGCGAGCGGTAGGCCCGGTTGCCGCCGGCGAGTTGCGCGGCGATTTGTATTTCGTCGGCAGCGGCGATCCGACGATTACCTACGAACGACTGATGGGGATGGTCGCCGGGCTGCGCCTGCGGGGTATCGAGCGCATCAACGGCTCGGTGATCATCGACGACACCCTGTTTGACTTGCCCAGACATGATCCGGCTTCCTTTGACGGCGCCGGCGCCCGACCCTACAACGGTGCTGCCGGGGCTGCGATGGTCGGCTTCGGATCATCGCGCATCGTGATTCGCAATAGTACCGAGGGGATAATCGCTTTCAGCGAACCGGCCTCGACAACCTTCGTGCTTGACAATCAGCTCAATTCGGTGCGCAGCCGCTGCCGCGGCAACTGGCGCGGCCGCATCCGCGAACTGCTTCACCGCAAGTCTGATGGCACTGCCCGGCTTGAACTCAAGGGGAGATTCCCCACCGGCTGCGGTGAATTGAGTTTCTACATTCTTGCCCAGGACGATCCTGGCGCCCATCTGGCCGGTGCGATCGAGGGCAATTTCGAGCTGTTGGGCGGCAGCAGCGGTGCCTCGTGGCGGCGCGGCAAGGTTCCGGCAAAATCAAGGCTGATGGCCGAGAGTCAATCAGCTCCCTTGTCCGAGGCGCTGGTCGGGATGAACAAGCATTCCAACAACATCATGGCTCGCAACGTGTTTCTGTCGCTTGCCGCCGACGGCGGCATCGAACCCTACACTGTCACCGGCGCCAATGCCGCGGTCGCCGCCTGGATGGAAAGAAACGGCATAGCCAGCGAAGGGTTGCTGATCGAAAACGGCTCCGGTCTGTCTCGCACCAGCCGGATCACTCCCCGCCAGTTTGCCGCAGTGCTTGAACTTGCCGCCCGCAGCCCGCTTTATGCCGAACTCACCGCAACCCTGCCGATTCTGGGGATAGACGGCACCACCCGCAAGTGGTTGCGGCGCTCGGATGCGGCCGGCAACGTGCACATCAAGACCGGCACCTTGCGCTCGGTGCGGACCGCGGCCGGATTTGTCCATACCAGTTCCGGCCGCGATCTGCTGTTTGTGTGCATGATCGACTGGGGTAATACCGCCGCCGGCCGCAAGTTGATTCAGGAATTGCTCGCCTGGGCACACCAGCAGGGCGACAAGATGGTTGCCGCCGGCGATCCGGTCGAGAGTGCAGGTGGCTGAACGCAAAAACAAGGGCAGCCGGCAATTGTGGTCGGCGCGGTTTTCCGAGCCGGTTGACGAGTTGATGATGCGCTTTGGCGCCTCGATTGGCTTTGACCGTCGCCTGGCCGCCCATGACCTGCGCGCCTCGGCGGCGCACGCCCGGATGCTGGGCAAGACCGGAATCATCTCCCGGCGCGATGCGAATGCTATCTTGCGCGGTCTCAAGCAGATCGGCGAGCAGATCGAAGCCGGTCGCTTTCGCTGGAAGATTGCCGACGAGGATGTTCACACCGCGATCGAGCGGCGCCTGATCGAGTTGATCGGCGATGCCGGCGGCCGGCTGCACACCGCCCGCTCGCGCAACGATCAGGTTGCAACCGACATCCGCCTGTGGCTGAAAGAGGACGGCGCCATCCTGCGCCGCGAGCTGGCGCTGTTGCGGCGGGCGCTGATTAGCCAGGCCCGGCGCCATGTCAAGACGATCATGCCGGGCATGACCCACCTGCAAGTCGCCCAGCCGACCACCTTTGGCCACCACCTGCACGCCCACGAGCGCGCCTTTGCCCGCGACAGCGGCCGGCTGGCCGATGCAATCAAACGCGCCGATGTCCTGCCGTTAGGCAGCGCTGCCCTGGCTGGCACCGCGTTTGCAATCGACCGCAAGATGGTCGCCCGGGAGCTGGGCTTTGCCGCGGTTTCCGAAAACACCACCGATGCAGTTGCCAGCCGCGATTTTGCCATTGAATTCGCCGGCGCCTGCCTGAACCTGATGGTAAACCTGTCCCGGCTGTGCGAGGAGATCGTCATCTGGTCATCACAGGGTTTCGGATTGGTTACGGTTGCCGATGCCTACTGCACCGGTTCATCGATCATGCCGCAAAAGCGCAACCCGGATGCCGCCGAGCTCATTCGCGGCAAGAGCGGCCGGGTGGCCGGGCATCTGGCCGCTCTGGCGATGATGAGCAAGGGCCAGCCGCTTGCCTACAACAAGGACAACCAGGAGGACAAGGAAGCGCTGTTTGACTGTCTG
>JAPORI010000262.1 GCA_026710225.1 Betaproteobacteria bacterium | reverse complement strand
AGCAGCGACTGATGCCCATCCCGCAGCACAAGTTCAGTGATGCCCACCGGGCCGGCACCAGCCGGCGCGTCTTTTGCCTTGTCTTGTGTCACAGAGTCGCTGATTTTACCGGCAACAGCATCAGCAGCCGGCTGTCGGCGATTGCCGACAGCCACCGAAACGCCTTTCCCAACCGGCTGCTGTTGTCCGCATACCTTATAATCAACCTCCCTATCGGTCTATTTTGACGGGAAGCAGCAGCATGGATGAAAAAATCAAATCGGTAACCGAAGACAGCAAGACCTATCCCCCCAGCGAGGAGTTTGTCCGTCGTGCCACCATAGACGCGGCCCGCCGCAAGGCGCTGCTTGCCGAGGCGGCAGAAGATCATGTCGGCTTCTGGAAGAAACTCGCCGAAGACGAGTTGCAATGGATCCAGCCGTTCACCCAGGCGCTTGACGATTCACAGGCACCGTTCTTCAAGTGGTTTGCCGACGGCCAAATCAACGCCTCGGCCAACTGCCTGGATGCACACCTAGCCGACAACGCCGACAAGACCGCGATCATCGCCGAATACGACGACGGCTCGACCCGCACCCTTTCCTACCGGCAACTGCACACCGCCGTCTGCCGCTTTGCCAATGCGCTCAAGAAAGCCGGCATTGGCCGCGGCGACCGGGTGCTCATCTACATGCCGATGGTTGCAGAGGCAGTTATCGCGATGCAAGCCTGCGCCCGGATCGGAGCGGTGCACTCGGTGGTGTTCGGCGGCTTTTCGGCGCGCAGCATCCATGACCGGGCGGTCGATGCCGGGGCGGTAGCGCTAATCACCGCCAATCAGGGCAAGCGCGGCGGCAAGACCATCGAACTCAAGAAAGCGGTTGACGAGGCACTCGAACTGGGTGAGCATCCGATCAAGAAGGTGATCGTCTTCAAGCGCACCGATGAACAGGTGCCGATGGTCGACGGCCGCGATATCTGGTGGCACGATGCCGAACAGGGAGTAAGCGACAGTTGCGACCCGGAGCCGATGACAGCCGAGGATTTGCTTTTCATCCTCTACACCTCTGGCTCGACCGGCAAGCCGAAGGGAATCCAGCACGCAACCGCCGGCTATCTGCTGTGGGCGAAACTGACCTGCAAATGGGTGTTCGACATCAAGCCGGACGACATCTTCTGGTGCACCGCCGATGTCGGCTGGATAACCGGTCACAGTTACATCTGCTACGGCCCGCTGCTCGCCGGTGCCACCCAGATGATCTTCGAGGGAGTGCCAACCCATCCGGATGCCAATCGCTTCTGGCAGATGGTTGCCAAGCACAAGCCAACAATCTTCTACACCGCTCCGACCGCGATCCGCACCCTGGCCAAGCTCGGACATGATCTGCCCGGCAAACACGACTTGAGTTCGCTGCGCCTGCTGGGTACCGTCGGCGAGCCGATCAACCCGGAGGCCTGGCGCTGGTTCTACGAGCAAGTCGGCGGCGGCCGCTGCCCGATCGCCGACACCTGGTGGCAGACCGAAACCGGCGGCGCGACGATCGCACCGCTGCCGGGGGCAGTGGATGCCAAGCCCGGGTCCTGCACGATGGCGATGCCGGGCATGGACGCGGCGGTAATCGACGAAAACGGCAACGAAAAGCCGCGCGGCGAGCCGGGCATTCTGGCTATCCGCAAACCCTGGCCTTCGATGCTGCGCAACATCTGGGGCGATCCGGATCGCTTCCGTTCAACCTATTTCCCCGCCGACATCGCCGATGGCAAGTACTACATAGCCGGCGACAACGCGGTGCAAGACAAGGACGGCTACTTCTGGATTCTCGGGCGGCTCGATGATGTGCTCAACGTCTCCGGACACCGGATCGGCACCATGGAAGTCGAATCGGCGCTGGTGGCAAGTCCGCAGGTGGCCGAGGCGGCAGTGATCGGGCGGCCGGATGCAACCACCGGCGAGGCGATAGTCGCATTCGTCGTGCCGCAAAACGAACTTCCCGAGGGTGAGGCGGCCCAGGCGATGTCGGCCAGTTTGCGCGACTGGGTGAAAAAGGAGATCGGGGCAATTGCCAAGCCGGCCGAAATCCGCTTCGGATCCAACCTGCCCAAGACCCGCTCCGGGAAAATCATGCGCCGGCTGCTGCGCACAATCGCCAAGGGAGAGGAAATAACCCAGGACACCACCACCCTGGAAAATCCGCAGATTCTCGAGCAGTTCAAGAAGCAAAGCTAGGGACAGCCCGCCGATCGCCATGGCGCAGTTTTCCATTCGCAAGCTGCTGGTTGCAAACCGCGGCGAAATCGCAGTGAGGATAGTGCGCGCCTGCAACGAGCTCGGAATCAGATCAGTTGCGATCTACTCGGAAAGCGACAAGAATGCCTTGCATGTCAAGAAAGCCGACGAGGCCTATCTGCTGCGCGGCGATCCGCTGTCGGTCTACCTTGATCCGCACAAGCTGGCCAATCTGGCTCTGGCAACCGGTTGCGATGCAGTCCATCCCGGCTACGGATTCATGTCTGAAAACCACCTGTTTTCCGAACGCTGCGCCCGGCGGGGAGTGCATTTCGTCGGCCCGAAGCCGGAGACGATCCGCAAAATGGGCGACAAGGTTGAAGCGCGCAAGGCGATGATGGAAGCCGGAGTGCCGGTGGTGCCCGGCAGCGACGGCAATCTGGCTGATGCAGCGGCGGCGGTCGAGTGCGCCGAAAAAATCGGCTATCCGGTGATGCTCAAGGCGACCTCCGGCGGCGGCGGCCGCGGCATCCGCCGCTGTGAGAACCCCGAAGAGCTGCGCCGCAACTTCGAAAGGGTGGTCTCGGAAGCATCCAAGGCATTCGGATCGGCGGAAGTGTTCATGGAGAAGTGTGTCGTCAACCCGCGCCACATTGAAGTGCAGATAATCGCCGACAGCCACGGCAATGTCTGTCACCTTTTCGAGCGCGACTGCTCGATCCAGCGCCGCAACCAGAAACTGATCGAGATTGCCCCCTCCCCGCAACTCACCGCCAGCGAGCGCGAGCAGGTGTGTGCGCATGCGGTTGCCGCGGCACGCGCGGTCGGCTATCAAAACGCCGGCACCGTTGAGTTCCTGCTTGACGAGCGCCGCAACTTCTACTTCATGGAGATGAACACCCGCTTGCAGGTCGAACATCCGGTTACCGAAACGATAACCGGCATCGATCTGGTTCAAGAGCAAATCAGCGTCGCCGCCGGCGAGAAGCTCAGCTTCCGCCAGGAGGAGGTTGGCATGCGCGGCGTGGCAATCGAGTTTCGCATCAACGCCGAGGATCCGAAAAAGGATTTCCTGCCCAGTTTCGGGAAAATCACCCGCTTCTACTCGCCGGGCGGCCCCGGGGTGCGCTTTGATTCGGGAATCTACACCGGCTACATGATCCCGCCCTACTATGACTCGCTGTGCGGCAAGTTGACGGTCTGGGCGCTGAACTGGCAGGCGGCACTAAAGCGCGGCCGGCGCGGCCTGAGCGACATGAGCATAGCCGGAGTGAAGACGACGGTTCCCTACTACCGGATGATTCTCAGCCACGAAAAGATCATCGCCGCCAACTTCGACACCTCGTTCGTCGAGAAGCATCCGGAACTGACCGAATACGACGACAATCCATCCCGCGAGGACCTGGCGATTGCGATCGCCGGGGCGGTGGTCGCCGCCGCCGGCCTCTAGCCGCTCCCGGCAGCAGCCGATCATAGAATTGGCTTCATCCAATGGAGGCGCGCCCTTGAAAGAGAAGATCAACAAACGGCAGCACGACCGCAATGCGGTCGTCGCCTTGACCTTTGACGATGTTTCAATGGTGCCGGCCGCATCAGTTGTGCTGCCCGAACAGGTGAAACTGACCACCAGCCTGCTTGCCAATGGCCGGCTGAAGATGAGCCTGCCGCTGGTTTCAGCGGCGATGGACACGGTAACCGAACAGAGAATGGCGATTGAAATGGCGCGCGCCGGTGGCCTCGGAGTGATTCACCGCAACAACAGCGCCGCCCGTCAGGCCGAGCAGGTCGCCCATGTCAAGCGCTATGAAAGCGGCATCGTTTCCAACCCGATGTGCGTGGCGCCGGATCAGACGGTTGCCGATGCCAACCGGATCAAGGCGGAAAACGGCTACTCGGGCCTGCCGGTGGTCGAGCGCGACAAGGTGGTCGGGATCACCACCAACCGCGATCTG
>JAPORI010000063.1 GCA_026710225.1 Betaproteobacteria bacterium | reverse complement strand
TGCCGCCTTTGACCAGGCGATTGCCCTTGAACCCAAGCACGCAGACGCTTATATCGAACGCGGCATCACCCGGCACCGCAAGAAAGAACTGGACGGAGCCATTGCCGATTTCTCCCAGGCAATTGCGCTTGCTCCCAAGCACGCAGTCGCTTATAACAGCCGCGGTGAGGCTCGCCGCGTTCAAGGTGACCTGGACGGTGCCGTTGAAGACTTGTCCCGGGCGATTGCGCTTGCTCCCAAGCACGCAACCGCTTATGCGCTGCTTGCCGGCATCCGTCTCCGGCAAAAGGACTTTGCGGGGGCAATTGCCGATTTCAGCAAAACGATCGAGTTGGCTTCCCAACCTCGCAAGGCACAAGCCTACACCAACCGCGGTGAGGCTCGCCGCCTGAACAAGGACCCAGAAGGTGCAATTGCCGACTTCACCGCCGCGATCAAACATGCGACTTCCAAATCGCAACAGGCGCAAGCCTACAACAATCGTGGCATCGCCAAACAGGGAAAAGGCGACTGGATGGCGCCATCGCCGATTTCGCCGAGGCGATCAAACTTGTTCCCACCTATGCCTACGCCTACGACAACCGCGGCACCGCCAAACTGAAAAAAGACGATCTGGCCGGTGCCCTGGCTGATTTCGACAAGGCAAATGCGCTTTATGGCGGCGATAACTATTCAGCCAACCTGTATTGTCATGCTGCCAGACAGACCAGGCAAGAGCCGGACGCGACCCGAGAGAAGATTCTCCGCTTTTGCATATCCGTGATTGCTCTTCTCGATGCTTCCCCCTACCGAGTGCGCCGGAAAAAGCATCCGATGCACTACACATCGTTTGGCGCGCTGCGATCGATCGTCGAAACCGGGCGGTTTCGTCTCTATAACGCCGATGGCATGGATGATCGCAGCGAAGGACTATTCATTTTCGAAATAATGGGGATAACCGATCCCAACCATCCGATAATAAAGTTGGTCAAGGAGAATGTGCCCGGCGGCAGCGAAGTGTTTATCGGCAGCCTGGTAACCAAAAGCAACAACAAGGTAGGCGACGACTTGATGTGGCGCACCTATGGCAAAGGCAGCAAAGGTGCTGCACTGGTGTTTGATCAATTCAGCGATGCCAGCTTTGCCGACATTCTCGGCAAGGCCATGCAGTCCGAGCAATTCAGGAATTCAACCAGCGATCCGGCGATAACCCCGGTTGCCGCCGAAGAGTTGATTTTGTGCCGGGTGTATTACGGCCGCAAGAAACAGACGACGGCTTTGCTTGCCGAACTCGGCGAGCAAGTCAAGCAACTGCAAGTCGAGAAAATGGGCGCCAAGGCGAGAAGCCTGGTGCGGATGCTGCTGGATTCTGTGCGGTTCTTGTTCAAGAAGGACATATTCAGCCGCGAACAAGAGGCGCGGCTGGTGGTGCGCCGCCCAACCCGGCAACCCGGCGACGATTCCGGGCCAGCGGTGGTGAAAAACGAATTTCCCCGCACCTACATTGAATGCCCGCACATCTTCCAGCCGCGCCGCATAATTCTTGGCTCAGCAGTCAAGAAACAGGGTGCCAGCAAAAAATGGATCAAGGATCAGCAATGGATCAGGGAAGGCCGGCAAGACATCGATATCATGCGCAACGAGGAAGACTCCTGATTCTTTGCCCAGATTCCCAAATCAGCCAATCGATTGCAAAAGCAGCGGGAGAATTTAGCGCAGCGCCGACGCGCCATCTTTCGCTAACGGCAGGCGCTCATTGCTAAAAGAATGACTTCCGCCTGACCCGGCAACCCGGGGTGCGCCGAGCCAGCGGTGAAATGCACACAAACAGCCCGGCCAGCAGCACCGCAGCGCCAACTTCAAAGGCAGAGCGCGGCAGCAGCCCCTGCATGTCGGCGAGCAAGCCGGCAGTTGCAGTTGCGGCGCTGGCACCAAGCAGCGGTATTTGCACATTCACCAGGATGCTGGCAACCAGGGCAACAACCGCCCGGCGCGGCAGGCTGCCGTCAGCGGCCCGGGCACAGCCCAGCATCAGGAAGCAGGCGACCAGCAATGCGGCGGACAGTTCGGCACCGCTAGCCGGCAGCAGTGCCACCAGAGCGGGCAGCAACTCGGCGGCGGCAGCCAGAGTGCTCGAACCCAGCAACGGCACCTCGATCGCCAGCAATAATGCCGCGGTCAGGATCAAGGCCATGATCCGGCCCGGTGCCAGAAAACTTTTCCGGCCTGAAATGAATAATTTGTAATGCATATTTATATTTTGAATGTTTTTAATTGGTTTTAGAAGCAATTTTACCATATTAAATGGGAAAAATCCAAATTTTTCCGCTTGTAAAAGCCTTCAATAATCAGATGGCAACAATTATCTGCAACATGATTGGCCGGCAACCGGGCAATTGCTTGGCTGAGGCTTACTGGTTGACGATTGCAATGTTCACCGGCAAATGCCGGCAGCCAATCGGGGTAATAACATCGCGGCAACGCTAAGGCCAAACTTCAGCTCTCAGGCCTGACAACCCAAAGACGCTGTTGCCTAATCCGGGGTTAGCGGCAAGAAATGCCGGCAAATCAGGAAAATGCTCTCGGCGGCAAAGATTTCAAACTGGTTCTGGCAGTTGCCAGAACAAAAAAACGACCTTTTTTCAATGCGGATTTAAATCTGCAACCCAACAAGGTGGCTGAGGCGCTGACTTGCTAGCCTTGCACTGTCTTTTGCACATAGCCGCATTTTTGGCATTGAGCAAAGAAATCCTGATACTGGGGGTGGGCACCCAATTGCTCCTGATTG
Source organism: Betaproteobacteria bacterium (assembly GCA_026710225.1). Classification (GTDB taxonomy): domain Bacteria; phylum Pseudomonadota; class Gammaproteobacteria; order Tethybacterales; family Tethybacteraceae; genus JAPORI01. The sequence goes on along the minus strand of JAPORI010000063.1, from coordinate 1,426 downwards.
GCCAATATTGCATTCAGGCACTCCTGCAAAGCATCCGGGCAAGAACTCAACTGGGACGGGTCTATCAGCGAACTCAAAAAGTCCAGCGCCTGCTCGGAATGCTGGTGGCAAATATCGCTTTCATTGAGCTGATTGAGGATCGGATGATGGTTGGAGATGGGGCGCAGCATTTGCTTTACTTCCTCGAAGACGGAGCAAAACAGCTGCGCTTCGGCCAGGCAAATCCTGGCCAGAAAACCGGCCGCCTCCTCCGGCAGACACCGGCCCTGGTGGTGCTTTAGCAAAACCCCAATGAACCTTTTCATGTTCCCTTGCCAGTATTGCTGCCTGTTTTTGCCGGCCAGATCAAAAAGGCGATACAGGCACTTGGCGATCTGATCCCAGCTCTCATCAGGCAGTTCGTCAATTATCTTCCCGGTTTCCCTGCCGGAAAGAAAGTCGCTTTGATCCACCGACATCATAACCGTCAGATAGGCATAATTCAATCGGCATTCGCCCAGGCCGCGGTAATGCTTGGCAGCTTCAATGAAGTCATTCTTCAACTCCTTCCACAACTGCGGATAGATGTGGGGGGAAACAAGAAAGCCGGACCATGCAAACCTGGCTTCCTCGACAGACGACAGCCAGCGGAATGAGGGGATCAGGTTTTCACGCGTCCAGCTGCGGTCAACGTCAAACAGCTTGTCGGTGTGCACGGCGATTATCGCCCGGCTCGGACGATGTTGCTCACCGCCGCGGCAAATCTCGGTCAGCCGGGCCTTCAGTTGCGAATTCAAGCCCTGCCCTTCTTGCGGCTTGTCTTCCAACCAGCGGTTCATCAGCAACCGAATCTCTTCGCATTCGCCGCCCTGGCTGGTCAGGGCATCTTTTATTGGATCATTTTGCATTGTGTCTGCGCCTTTTCTGAAAGCGTCAGTTTATCATACCAAAGCGCAGTGATAAATTGCCCGGCAAGCAAATTGGCAGTCTGGAAACCAGATCAAATACGCCAAACTGCTCTTGCATCCCCAACAAAACGACCTAAAAACCCGATTTTTTCAAAAATCACTCTTAGATCGCCCACAAAACCACTTCTCAGACAATCAGGCACCCGTCCCTTTCAATCAATCGTCGTTGATAAGATTTACCCAGGCGCTGTGCAACTGATCGGCAACCTCATCAAATCCATCCTCATACCCTTCATTTTCAAGCGGGATTTCCTTGACCACCGACCGGTCAGCCGCCTTACCCTTCTCAAACATCCAGACACCAACATCCTTTGAGGGCAAAATTGCCCGATCACGATTGGAGGACGCCGCCTTCTTGTTGCTGTCGAGCACGATATTGGACAGTTGCTCCATGATCCATTCGCTGTGCGTGGTCAGGATTACCCGCACTCCGGATGTGACTATTTCGGCAATTATCTTGGCCAATTCGGCCTGCTTGG
>JAPORI010000185.1 GCA_026710225.1 Betaproteobacteria bacterium | reverse complement strand
TGTCTGATCCTCACCAAACACCGGTGCGGCGTTGGCGACATTGACCGCCACCGGCACCACAACCGGTGCTGCCTGCCGATAGTTAGAATCGCCTTGTGCCGCCTCGTCTCTCACCGCAGCGGTTACATCTATTGACCTGCTGCTTTTAACCCGCCGGCCGGCTTCCAGCAACTGCAGCCGGACATTTTGATTGACGTTCCAGTTGCCGCTGTCAAAGATCATGATTGTCGGTGAAACCTGCAACTGCACGGAAAGTGCGCTGGCCAACTCGATGGTAACGTTACCAGTCGGCGCCGACCCCAGTTGCAGGGCAAACCCGCTGACTTGAGTCTCACCGGTTACCGGCACCAAGGAGGTGGTGTCGGCGACTATGCCCGCCGCCACGACATGCAGCACGAAACTCTGCTCAACCGAACTGGCGGAATTGCCCTGCTCGGCGGCGGTAAGCGTGATCGTATAGGAATCTTCGGCAACAGTGTTGGCAACCGTAAAGAAGCGTCTGGTCGAGTTGGAAGTAAAGGTAACGCCGGTTGGCAGGTTACTGGGCGTGTACACCAAATCAGCGCCTTCCGGATCCTCGGCAGCGTGAAAATCGAAACTTGCCGCTGTTCCGCTTCTTACCCGCTGATCTGGGAAAGCTGCCGGAAAACGCGGCGGTTCGTCGACGGGAGTGAGCATAAGATGCAAATCGGTGAACACCGCCTGTTGGTTCGTCTCGCTGGCGGCAGTACGGGCGATTATGGTCACCGATACAAGACTTGCACCCGCTTCGTAGTCAAGCACAGTTTCCTCTCCGAGCGACACCACCGCTTCGGTGCTCTCGGAACCGGAAACCGCAGCAACCTCCAGACTAACCCGGGGAGCGCCGTGCACCGACCACTGCGGAGAACTGACCACTCCGCCGCCGGCAAGAGTAAGAGTAATCAGGGCTGTACCGCCAGCAACCGGGTCGGCGGACTCGGCGATCGAGAAATCCTGATCGACCAACGTGTAACTCAAAGCCGCCGCCGCACTGTCCAGATCAAGAATAGTGGTGGTGCCGCTGGCAGTGAGCACTTCCTGAAGACTTACCGCAAAATCATACCGATGATCGCCGGCGGCAAGCATCGGCAGCGAAACATGCAACTCAGAAACATCCAACTGACGATCTTCTACTTCTATAAATAGGTAGCCGACCGTATGAAGATTGGCACCTATGGTTATTTGCCGGGTAACCGAGCGCGGCGTTCTGCAGTTGAGACTCTCCCAGGCCGGTTCGATGCTGACTGCCGCACTACCGCCGTAATCAATGTCGATGCTGCCACGACGCTCGATTCGCCCCTGACACCAGCCGCTGTCGAAAATGAATTCCAGCCGACCACCAACCACGCCCCAATTGGAAAATTCGCTCGGATCAATCACCTCCAGCCGCCAAACATCCTCGGCAGTGCCGCCGCTGCCGGTATCAGTGGCCTGCAACCCGACCAGACGGCTGCCGGACTCCTCACCGACCGGCGGCGAAACAATCACCTTCCACGGCACTGATGTCTGAACCAGCCAGGAAGGCGCATTGCGCAGGCCGTAAAAAAGCGCTTCGCCTTCCGGGTCACTCGCCTGCCTGAGGGTAAGCACCTTGCTGGTGCCGCTGACCACTATCCGGCCGTTGGGTGCCGGGTCCGGAAACTCCGGTGCCTGATTGAAGAGGCTTGCAACTTGCGGACGCAGCGGGCTTCCGGATGGATGCACCGCGACAACAAAATCCTGCTCGCCAGTCAGGGGGGCACTGGCGCCACCCATTTCGGCGGCGACCACCACAAGCGTATACAGACCGGCCGGAGCACTGGGCAACACCGTGAAGGTGCGGGTCGAACCGACAAAAGTCAGCCACGGCCCCGGAGTATGCACCGAATAGGCAAGTGATCGTCCCGTCTCCGGATCCGGATCGACAGCCGGAGGGATCACGAAAGTAGCCGGCGTCCCCCGCACCACCCGCTGGTCGGGGATTTCCGGAAACTGCGGTGCTTCGTTGACATTGCCGATGTTGACGACCACCGGTGCTGAAACCACCCCGCCGGGATTACCGTCGCTGAACTCAACCATGAACCGGTAGGAAGACTTCATCTCGTGATCGAATCTGCGAGCGCCTGACAGTCTTATTGTTACCGTGCTGGTGCTTATCGTTGACGTTACCGGGTTGCCGTTTACGGTTACCGTGCTGGTGCTTATCGTTACCCGACTGCTCCCGACATCAAATTCCGCTGCATCCTGTCCGTAGATTCTGTAGGTCAGAACGTCACCGACATTCATATCGGTGGCGGTAACAACCCCCACCTCATGCCTGGACCGGTAATCGGTATTCTCTTCCAGTTCATTAAACTCGAACATTGCGGCAAGAGCCGGTCTCTCGTTGGTGTCATTGGCGGCTACCGCCAGCACCAGAGTTTTCACCTGAGTCTCCAGATTGGGGCTGTTGCCGGTTTCGACCGCCTTGATCGCAATCGTGTAATTGCCAGGCACCGGGCTCGGACTGGTGGCAACTGCAAAACCTCCTGTCGCAGCGGTGAAGGTCAGCCAACTCGGCGCCGTACTGGTGATGGTGCCGTTTATCGAGACAATTTCATAGACAAGCGAGTCGCCCTCCGGGTCAGTGGCGGCGGCAGCGCTGAAAGAATATGCAGTCCCGACCACCGCCCGGTGGGCGGCCTGATCCGGCAACTGCGGCGGCTGGTTGGGTTCAACCGCATCGGTGACCATCAGTGCAAACTGCTGCCGATCCCGGCCGCCATAACTGTCCTGAACCTGCACCATGAATCTATAGGAATCCTTGGTCTCATGATCCAGACGCAGCGGTCCGAGCGCACTGATTACGCCGCTTTGCGCATCGATTGCAAAAAGCGCCGCATCGGCACCACCGACAATACTGTAGGCCAACTCATCGTTATTGGCATCGGTGGCAGTGACTGTCGCCAGTACCGCTCCGGCGGCTAGCGGCGGCTGGTCGCCAACCTGTTCGACAAGCGATCGAGCCAAGCTGCCAGATGCCAGCGACGGGGCATTATTGAGCGAGACGTTCGCAGCACTGATTATCGCCGACGAGTGCGGGCTGCTCTGAGTCAGGCCGTCCTGACTGTACCAGTGCAGGGTAAGGTCATAGGAGACACCGGGCACCAGGCCGGCAACCGTTGCCTGGGTTGCAATCGCCGGCAAATCCAAAGTTGCCAGATACCCGCCACCGCCGTAACTGATTGCTATTCGGCCGCGGTCTTGCTGTTCATATTGACCATAGAAATCGGTGTTGTTCCAGCCGAGGGTGAGCGCATCTCTGCTGCGGCCGGCAACCATGAAAGAGGAGCCGTCGTAACTGGCCGGTGCTTCCGGCAAGTCGTTGACCGACACCTGCACCGTAACCAGATCGGCACCACCATCCTGGTCGTCCACCTCAATGGTAAGCGTGTACCCGGAAGTGCGTTCGTGATTGAAGTTTATGTCCGACTGCGCTGCCAACTGTCCGCTGTCCATATCTATCTGGAACTCTGCGCTAGTGCCAAGAATTCTGTACTTGAAAGCATCATTATCCTCGTCGACAACCTCGTCGATTGGCATCCCGATATCTGCAGCCGCCGCCAAGGCTATCGTGCCAAGATTCTCGTCAATGGCCAATTCGATTTGGGCAACCTGCTCGGCATCAAAGCGCGGCGGCTGGTTGCGACTGTCGAGCTCGACGACTATCGACAGGTTGGCAGTGCTTTGATAAAGGCTGTCGCTGCTTGCTGACTGATACACCCCTGCCGAGATCGCAACCGTCTGCAGCATCTTGGCGGCAACAGCCGCATCGGTCATGGTTGCCACCAACTCCTGAGCATCGTTCCAGTTGGAAGTCGAAAATTCCATCGTGTCTATGTCCAGTTCCAGCATTGCGTCATTGGCGCTTTCCAGGGCAAGGGTTACGTCCTGACTGTCCGGTTGCAAAGACAGGGCCAGCCCGATGGTAACCTTGCGTTGTTGCCGGGAGACGGCAAGCTGGCCGACGGCTCGATCAGGCAAAATCTCCCCGCCTGCGGCCGCGATCACAAAGAAACTCTGCACCGAGGTCAGACTCGTTGCGTCCATCGCCTCGACCCACAGCAGCACGGTTCCGGAAAACGAGGAAGCAAAAGTGAAGGTGCGGAAAGTGGCGCTGTCAGGATCATCATCAAAGGTTATCCCGTCGGGCAGCGCGCCGACTGCACTTG
>JAPORI010000235.1 GCA_026710225.1 Betaproteobacteria bacterium | reverse complement strand
GCCAGTTTGCATTTGACAAGGTAGGCAACGCCCGGCTGATGATGCAGCGGCAGTTGCTGCCAGCAGCCAGCGAGCACGGCCTGCTAGCGGCTGGCTGGATGAGGCACGCACGGGTGACTGGCGGTGCCGGAGCGCTGCTGGATGAGTTGCGCGGCCGTGAATACGGAGCAAGCTTGCGCTATGACTGGCAGCACAATGACGGCATTAGCGTTTCGGCAACCGCCTGGACATCCCGGTTTGCCGGCGGCGAGGTTGGCTTGGCTGGCGATCGTTTTGCAATCGGTTCGAGCGACTGGCAGTGGGGGGTGAGGATGTCAGGCAGCTACGACTTCTAGACAGGGGATGATTTGAGCCTCTGAAATTGCTGGCTCTATCTGGAAAATTTGAGCCTCCCGCAAGTATAATGTAAATATTCAGGTCAAATAAAATGGACGCAGGCTCAAAATTCTGGACAGTCCTTTGTGCCTGTGCTTTCAGTATATCGCTGTCCCTGCTTTCTTTGCGAAAGATTGAACTGGACACTAATTTTTTAATCGGCAGCCGATAGATTATTGGCTATTCTTGAGCCGGTTGTATGCATCGGTGTTTTGCAGGCCGGGATTTTCCTGAATGTAGTCCCAAGCGGTTTTGTTGCTATTGTCGGCAGAGTTAGGGTCGGCGCCGCCATCGAGCAGAGCCATGATTGCCCTGGAGTTTGAATTGACGATCGCTACATGCAGCGGCGTCTTGCCGTCTTGGGCGCGATTGTCCACTTGCGCTCCGGCTTGGAGCAATGCCTCTATTATATCGGTTCGTGCCGTGCATTTCCTGTCTTGGAATGGTTCGGTTTTCTTGTCGCTACTATTTTTGCTCAAGGTTTTCCCGGATTGCAGCAGTTTATTCATCACAGCTGGTTCCGGTTCGCCAACCGCCCAGTGCAGCGGTGACCAGCCTTGCTGGTCGTGGCTGTTGGCTTTTGCGCCGCCGGCCAGCAGTGTTTTCACTACCGGTTCCGAATTGCAGTTGGAGGCAAGATGCAGCGCCGTTGCGGCGCCAGGACCACGGCTGTCAATTTCGGCCCCGGCGGCCAGCAGTTTCTCGACTATTCCCGCTGTTGAATACATGGCTGCCCAGTGCAGGGTGCTCAAACCGTAATTGTCGCTTTCATTGACCCGGGCTCCGGCGTTTATCAATGCCTGGGCAATCTGCGGATTATCGTTGTTTGTTGCATAGTGCAGTGGTGTCCCGCCCATCTTCTCGCGGCTGTTTATTTTTACTCCGGCTTTCAGCAATGCCTCTATGACAGCGGGCTCAGGATTTGCAAGCGCCGCTGCATGCAGCGGAGTTGTTCCACCATGCACATCGCGAACATTGATTCTGGCTCCGGCATCCAATAGCATTTCTATCACTGCCGGGTCCGGACTCATCCAGGCCGCCATGTGCAATGGCGTATACCCGTGTGCATTAATACTGTTGGGGTTGGCGCCGGCGGCCAGTAGTGCTTCCATCACCGCCGGCTCCGGATTCTGAAAAACCGCCCAGTGCAGCGGAGTCTGCATCATGTTTTTGCTGCTGCGAGCATCAACTTCGGCCCCGGCGGCCAGCAGCATCTCTGCCACTTGCAGTTCCGGGTTTTTCATGGCCGCCAGATGCAGCGGGGTGAGGCCGTTTCCGTCGCGGATGTTAATTTTGGCTCCCGAGCGCAACATCGCCTCTATCACCTGCGGGTCCTGATTCCGTTGGGCAGCCCAATGCAATGGAACTCTGCCCACCGGGCCAACCCGCAGGTTGATGTCATAGCCGCTATCCAGGCAGGCTTGCACCTCCGCCAGAGCCATTTCTGCGAAAAATCGGTTATTTTGTTCATCAGGGCATCCGTTGGCAGCAGCGGCAGTGCCAACCCCTACAATCGTCATGCCGCCAGCAATGCAGCAAGCCAATGCCTGTTGCCAGAGCTTCATTCTTTCTGTCCGGCCTGCACAAGCCCGGCAACCTCCAAACCGCCATGGTCATTGATCTTGGGAGCCGGATTTTCCTCGATGTAGTCTTTGGGAGTTTTGCCGTTATTGTCGGCAAGTGTCGGATCGGCGCCGCCTTCAAGCAGGGCGGCAAAGATATCCGGGTTTGCTTCGCATGTGCCAAGAGGGGAGGATAAAAAGGAACTCAAAGAAACGACATCATCAAGATCGAGCAAGCCATTTTCCAGCAGCGTCCCAGACAGATACCACAAGGTGCTGGTCTTCCAATCATGTGGATCAACGGGGTCTCCGCTGGCAAACTTCTTCATTAATTTCCCCGCCATTGCCGACGGCATGGCGCCGGCAGCCCAGTGCAGCGGAGTTCTGCCGTATGTGTCGCGGGCATTGGCGTCAGCTCCCATGTCCAGCAAGGTTTTTACCACAATTGGCGAAGAATCTCTGCATATGGCTGCCCAGTGCAGCGGCGTCCAGCCGTTTTCGCCGTGGTGGTTGATATCGGCCCCGGCATCCAGCAGCGCCCTTATCATTTTTTCTGCATCAGCCGTTACCGCCATGTGCAGCGGTGTAAGCCCCATCATTTCTTCAGCGTGATTGATATCTCCCCCGGATGCAAGGATAACTGGCAGCATCCTTTCCAAACCCATGCCGGCGGCAACATGCAGGGGTGTAAAACCCAGGAAACCATGATGCTCTTTCGCTCCACCTTCTATCAATGCCTCGATCGTATCTTTTGATCTTGCCTTGTGGGCAAAAAACAAAGGAGAAAGCCCTTTGTCATTGCGGCTGTCGATTTCCGCACCCGCCGCCAGCAGTGTTTCTATTACGCCTGTCGAATTGGCTCCTTGTGCCGCTCGGTGCAGCGGGGTATCTCCGTTTAGGTCGCGACCATTTACATCGGCGCCGGCGGCTATCAGCACCAGCAGCATCCCTGAGTCCCGATTCTTGCCGGCTGCCATGTGCAGCGGTGTCTGGCCGTTTTTGTTGCGGGGGTTGATGTCGGCTCCGGCATCCAGCAGCGCTTTGGCTACTTCCGGCTGGAAGTTGTCCAGAGCTGCCCAGTGCAGCGGCGTGTTGCCGTCATCATCGGGGCTGTTGATCTTGGCGCCGGCACCGATCAACACCTTGACTACCCGTGATTCCAGATTGTCGCCGGCCGCCCAGTGCAGTGGCGTGGCGCCTTTTTCGTCCCGGCGGTTGATTTCGGCTCCGGCGGCCAGCAGCACACTTGCTGTTTCCGGCCCCGGACTGTTGCGGGCTGCCGAGTGCAGAGGTGTCGCACCGCCGTCGTCGTGTGCATTGACTTGCGCTCCGGCAGCCAGCAGCATTTCCACTATTGCAGGCTCAAAGTTTCCGCCAGCCCGGTGTAGCGGGGTTCCGCCGTTGTTGGCGCGCTGGTTTACTTGTGCTCCGGCTTCCAGCAGCGCCTTTGTCACTTGCGGGTTTGGATTTGTCCGAGCCGCCCAGTGCAGCGGCGTGTTGCCATTTTTATTGCCTTCGTTTGCCTGGGCTCCGGCATCCAGCAGCAGTCTTGTCACCCGTGCATCCTTGAACCAGACTGCCAGATGTAGCGGCAGGTTGCCGTCCTTGTCGCTGCTGTTGACTTGCGCCCCGGCACTCAGCAGTGCTTCGATTACTGACGGTTGAGCATAACTGTTAATTGCCCGATGCAAGGGCGCATTGCCATCATCGGCAAACTCATTTACCGGCGCACCGCTTGCTATGCAGGAGTTAACATCCTGCGCGGTTGCGCTTTCAAAAAAGTCGGCCGCGCCGAAATTGCATGTGTCGGCAGCCGTGGCTGCATTCAGCATGAAAATGGCGGCAAGGCTCAGATACGCTTTCTGTCTGGTCATTTGTCCGCAATTATATAACTGCTGCCTGCAATTGGGGTCAGAAGCATTCCTGACGGTGCAAAAATCGGGTTTTGAGTATAACGCGATTTGGGGCATTTTTTTGTCCGTTTTAGATGGGGGAGCCTGCAAGTATCTTGTATGCTTGGCTGTCTTTCAGAACATTGCTTTCCTGAACATATTCGCCAACTGTCTTGCCTTGGCCATCGACCAGTTCTGGGTTTGCTCCCGCTTGCAGTAAAAGAGAGATTATATCGGTGCTGGGGTTTTCTTTATCCATGATATGCATGGCTGCAACATGCACATGCAAGGGGGTGCGCCCTTCGCTGTCCTGACTGTTGACATCGGCGCCAGCAGCAAGCAGAATTGCAAAAACATCCGGGTCTGAATTCCTGGCTGCCGCCTCATGCAATACAGTCCAATCATCT
>JAPORI010000066.1 GCA_026710225.1 Betaproteobacteria bacterium | reverse complement strand
CTACATCCCGCTGGCGATGGGTGTCAACGACCAGTGGGAAGCCGGTCAGATAGCCTATCACAACATCGCCCCCAACTATTACAAGGGCGAGGAAGGCCGTCTGGCGCTTATCGCCGGCGAGCAGAAGCTCACCGATGAGGGCTGGGTTGCCCCCTACCGGCAGCTTGCCAAGTGGGGCGAGTACCTCGGCGATGGCTTCGAGGCGCAGACCTATCCGGACAGCCAGAACCTGTTTACTCTCGGCCGTGCCGCCATCTATCCGGCCGGCAGCTGGGAGATCAGCGGCTTCAACGCTCAGGCTGAATTCGAGATGGGCGCGTTCAAGCCGCCGGTCATGAATGCCGGCGACCAGTGCTACATCTCCGACCACACCGACATTGCCATCGGCCTGAATGCTGCATCAGCCAATGCCGAGGCGGCCAGGACATTCCTGGAGTGGGTGGCTTCGGAAGAGTTTGCCAACATCTACGCCAACGCACTGCCCGGCTTCTTCTCGCTGTCGAACTTCGATGTTACCCTGGAAGATGCGCTGGCTCAGGAGTTCGTCTCCTGGCGTCAGGACTGCCAGTCGACCATTCGTTCGACCCACCACATTCTTTCCCGTGGTGAGCCGAACCTGGAGACCGAGACCTGGAACGCTGCGGTGCAGGTCATTCGTGGCAACGAGACCGCCGAGCAGGTTAGCGAAAAGCTGCAAGAGGGCCTGTCGAGCTGGTATGCACCACAGCAGTAGACAACCTCTACCCGAAGCGGGCGATTGCGTTTGCGATCGCCCGCTTTTTTTTATGTGCCGGAAACAGAGTGAAAATACCTGCCGGCCGGGCATTGCCCTTAAAATAACGACCTGAATTTTTATGGCAAGCAGGCGGCATATTCGCTGGCACATTCCGGTATTTCTGGCTCCAGCGGTATTCATATATACGGCGGTAATGATTGTGCCGCTGTTCAACACCATGCTGCTTGCTCTATACAGCGAAGCCGATCAGCAACGGGTGTTCGTCGGGCTTGCCAACTACAACAAGTTGTTTGGCGACGAAAGATGGGCGGCCGGTTTCTGGAACGCACTGGTCAACAATTTCTGGTTTTTCGTCATTCACATGCTGGTGCAAAATCCGATCGGAATCATGCTGGCGGCTATTTTCAGCAGCCGGCACCTGCGCTTCGGCACCTTCTACCGTTCGGCGATATTCATTCCGACCATCCTTTCCTTTGTTATAGTCGGATTTGCCTGGAAACTTATTTTGTCGCCGATCTGGGGCATTGCTCCTTCGATGCTTGATGCAATCGGACTCAAGTCGTTGTACAGCCCCTGGCTGGGCAAGGAGGAATACGCCCTTACCACTCTGGCGCTGGTTTCGGTATGGCAGTTTGTCGGTATACCGATGATGCTCATCTATGCCGCGCTGCTGGCAATCCCCGATGAGATTCTCGAAGCCGGCGAATGCGAAGGGATCACCGGCATGTCGGCGTTCTGGAAGATAAAGCTGCCGCTGGTGCTGCCTTCGATCGGGATTATCTCGATTCTCACCTTCATAGGCAACTTCAACGCCTTTGACCTGATCTACGCGTCGCAGGGAGCGCTGGCGGGTCCGAATTTCTCGACTGATATTCTGGGTACCTTCATGTACCGCACCTTTTTCGGCTTTCAGTTGCAGTTGGGTGACAAGTATCTGGGCGCGGCGATCGCCTCGGCGATGTTTGCCGTTATCCTGATTGGCGTGTGCATCTACCTGTTTGGTATCCAGACCCGCCTGCGGCGCTACCAGTTCTGATTGAAAAATGCAGAAAGTACGACGCAGCCCCTTCAATCTTTTCGCGGTGCATGCGATCCTGATAACCTACACTGCGATCGCGCTTTTCCCGGTGGTGGTGATTCTAATCAACAGCTTCAAGTCGCGCAAGGCCATTTTCCGCGATCCGCTCGGTCTGCCCGATGCGGAAAGCTTCAGCCTGGTCGGCTACAGCACGGTTTTCGAACAGGGCGACTTTTTCGGCTATTTTCAAAATTCGATGATAGTTACGGTCGGTTCGTTGTTTTTCATTCTGCTGTTTGGAGCGATGGCGGCCTTTGCGCTGGCCGAGTACCGCTTCCGCGGCAACACGCTGCTTGGCCTGTATCTGGCCCTGGGCATCATGATCCCGATTCGGATAGGCACCGTGGCGATTCTCGAACTGATGGTTGCCACCGGCCTGGTCAACACCCTGACCGCGCTGATTCTGGTCTACACCGCCCAGGGCCTGCCGCTGGCGGTGTTCATTCTTACCGAATTCATGCGCCAGGTATCAGATGATTTAAAAAACGCCGGCCGGGTTGAAGGGTTGTCCGAATATGTGATCTTCTTCCGGCTGGTGCTGCCGATAGTGCGCCCGGCTCTGGCGACGGTTGCGGTGTTCAACATGATCACGATCTGGAACGATCTGTGGTTTCCACTGATTCTGTCGCCTTCCGAGGAGACCAAGACGCTTACCCTCGGTTCGCAGGTGTTCATTGGCCAGTTTGTCACCGACTGGAACGCGGTGCTTTCAGCGCTGAGCATGGCTATTTTGCCGGTGCTGGTTCTCTATGTCCTTTTCTCGCGGCAACTCATCCGCGGCATTACCGCCGGAGCGGTAAAGTGATGCCGGTGATGCTTGCCGGGCTTGGCAACATGAGGCTGACTCATGCGCTGGCCGATGTCTGCTGCCGGCGCGGCAAGTTTTTGCCGCAGCCAGGCGGTGAATTTGAATCCTGTACAGGAGTGTCCACAGTATGAGCTCTTTGCGCCTGATCAACATAGACAAGTCTTTTGGCAAGACTGCTGTCCTCAAGAACATCAACCTGGAAGTTGAGGAAGGCGAGTTCGTTGTCTTTGTCGGGCCATCTGGCTGCGGCAAGTCGACGATGCTGCGCATAATCGCCGGCCTTGAGGACGCCACCAGCGGCACCATCGAGATAGCCGATCAGGTGGTCAACGATGTTCCGCCGGCCAAGCGCGGCATTGGCATGGTGTTTCAAAGTTATGCTCTTTTCCCGCACCTGAATGTGCGCGACAACCTGGCGTTGGGCCTCAAGCAGTCGAAAGAGGACAAGCAGCTGATCGATGAGCGAGTCAAAGAGAGCAGTCGCATCCTGCATCTTGACCCCTATCTGGAACGGTTTCCCGCCCAGCTTTCCGGCGGCCAGCGCCAGCGGGTTGCGATTGGCCGCGCCATTGCCCGTCATCCGAAACTGTTTTTGTTTGACGAGCCGCTCAGCAATCTGGACGCCGCCTTGCGGATGAGCACCCGGGTCGAAATCGCCAATTTGCACCGGCAAATCGACACAACCATGATCTATGTTACTCACGATCAGATCGAGGCGATGACCTTGGCCGATCGCATCGTCGTGTTGCGCGATGGCGTGGTTGAGCAAGTCGGCACGCCGATGGAACTTTACAACAATCCGGTCAATCAGTTCGTTGCCGGATTCCTGGGGCTGCCGTCAATGAACTTCCTGCCCGCCGAGCAGATCGGCAGCAAGCAGGGCGCCACCGCCGGCATCCGTCCCGAGCATCTGGTTTTTGGTGAATCCGGACCGATCGATGCAACCGTGGTCTATGTCGAGCAGCTCGGCGGCGACACCAATGTGATTGTGAAACTGGCCGCCGGTGCCGAACTCACCGCGCGACTTTTCGGGCAGCACAAATACAGCGTCGGCGACAAGGTGAAGGTTGCAGTTGATGAGGACAATATCTATCTGTTTGACGCAGACGGCAAGAGGATCAGGTAGGGCAGTTCAATTGGTCTGGCTGCCGGGCTAATATTCCAGTTTATGATGCTGCAACCTTGGGGGTAGGTGGTCATACTGCGCCGATAACCACTGCTGAACGCAAAAATCAACAGCCATTGAAGGTGTTTTCTCGGACACGCTCATTTTCACTGTCTGCCAAACATATGCTTTGCCATTGATCAGGATGATAAAGCCCTCTTGCTCGAAATGACGATCGCTGGTCAGAATCTCCCTGATTCCCATATCATACATGATTGCCATCAAGATGCAGTCTTGCAGACTGTATGCCTTGTCCCGACGCTGCCTATACAATGCAAATCCGGCTTCAAACCATTTTTGCTTCTGCCAGATTATCTTGATTGTGTTGTGGGTGAATATTCGCTGCACAGCTTGGATACCATTGTCGCGCGCTGCCGCACCTTTGGCAGTGCTGGTGAGAAACTCATGCAGGCTCACTTCACTGGCTAGCAAATCTGCATCATCCCTCAGACGCTGGTGCGCCTGGATTGCTTTTTGATGCCACTGATCACCGGGGAAGTTGATTGCGATCAGA
>JAPORI010000043.1 GCA_026710225.1 Betaproteobacteria bacterium | reverse complement strand
CTTCTTCAATCCCTCAACCCCAACACCAACGCGCTGGTGCGCGCCTGCGCCGGTTCCGGCAAGACCTGGCTTTTGGTCGCCCGCATCATCCGCATCCTGCTGTCCGATCCCGGCATCGAGCCGTCCGCCATTCTGGCGATCACCTTTACCCGCAAGGCCGCCGCCGAGATCGAGAGCCGGGTGCTTGAACGCACCCGCGATTTCGACCGTGCCCAAAACGATCAGCAGCTCGATGAACTGCTGGCCGAAATCGGCATCGAAACGCCGGATGCGCAGTTGCGCGCCCGGGCGCGGCGGCTGTATCAGCTGTGCCTGCTGGCCCGGCCGCCGCTGGCGGTGAGCACCTTTCACAGCTGGTATGGACACTTGCAGCGCGGCTTTAGTTGGCTGGCGCCCACCTCTACCAGCGGCAGCCGGATCGGTGAGGGTGATGAGCTGCTGCTGGCTGCATTCGGACGGTTGCTCGATAGCGGTCGCTGCCAGCAGCAGCTGTCCCGGCTGGTGGCGCTGGTTAGCGTCGACCCGCTGATTGAAATGCTGCGCACCGGCAGCGAAAATCAGCTTGCCTTCGCCGCCGCCTACGGGAAGGCCGGCTTTGCCGATGCTGAGGCGATCGAACGCTGTCGCAGCGATTTTGCCGATTCGCTGATCGCCGGTGCCGATCTTGCCCAGCTGGAAGCAGACGAGCACTTTCAGGCGCAGGTCGCAAAACTGGCCGCGTTCTTCGAGCCGGCCAACACCGTCGGTTCGCGCAAGCTGGTTGCGGCCGCGGCCAGCGGCGATCTCGATGAGTTGCGTGAAGCCCTGTATACCAAGTCCGGCGGCAAGCGCCAGAATCTGGCCAAGCTCGCCGCCAGCCGCGAAAACGGTGCCATTTACGATCAGGTGTGCGCGGCAATCGATCAGGCGATCCAGATCGAAGCCGAAAAGGCGGCCGCGATCTTCAACGCCGATGCCCTCGATGTGATGCACGAGTATTGTGCGCTCTACGAGCAGATCAAGCGCGAGGAGAGCGTCGCCGACTTCAATGATCTGGAGTTCGAAGTCTGGCAGCATCTGGGTGCCGATCCGAATGTGGTTACCTTGCTCGCCGAGCGCATCGACAGTCAATACCGGCACATTCTCATCGACGAGTTTCAAGACACCAGCATGCCGCAGTGGCAGATCATCCGCTCGTGGCTGGACAGCTGCGTATCCACCGATCGGCCGCCGGGAGTGTTCATCGTCGGCGATCCCAAGCAGTCGATCTTCGGCTGGCGCGGTGCCCGGCCGGAGGTGATGGAAGCCGCCGAGAAGTTTCTGCGCTCCCGCTACCGGCTGGAAAGCTTTGCCGCCGACACCACCCGTCGCTGTCCGGCCGCACTGATCGAGGTGGTCAACGAAAGCTTTGACCCGCAACGCAGCCAGGAGTCAGACGGTCGCAGCATGGAATTTCCCAAACTGTCCGGTTTTTCCCGCCACAACTGCATCGATCCGCACCGATCCGGAGCGCTGGTGGTCATGCCGCTGCGTGATGTCGACCAGAAACCGGAGCCGGACTGGCCGCAGCCAACTCTGCGCAATTCGCTTCTCGAAGCGCCGCCGGAGTCGAATCTGGCCGCCGCGCGCGCGGCAATCGAAGCGACCGATCTGGCTGCGCTGATCGACGATGCGCTGGGCAGCTGGCTGATCGACGATCCATCCGGTCGCCCCCGCCCCTGCCGCGCCGAGGATGTGATGATCCTGGCTCGCTCGCGCAACCATCTTGAAATCATCGCCCGCGCCTTGCTCGGGCGGGGGATCGCCTGTGCACTGCCGGCAGCGCGCTTGCAGGTTGCGACTCTCGAAGGTTCCGACATCATCGCGATCCTCAATGCAGTGTGCAACCGCAGCGATTCGTTTTACCTGTTGCAGGCGCTGCGCAGCCCGGTGTTCGGATGCAGCGAGCAGGAGCTGATTGAAGTGCATATCGCCGGCGGCGGTGAGCTGGGCCAATCGAGCAACATCTGGCGCGGCCTTTGTGTTGCGGCCAAGAACGGATCAGACGCGCTGCGCCGGGCGCAGCGGTTGCTGGGACGCTGGCAGCGGCTGTATCTGGACGGCCGGCGTCCAGCCCACGAGATGATCGCCTGCATCTATCACGAGGGGGAGGTGATCGAGCGCTATGTCGAATCGGTGCCCAAAGAGATCGCCGCGCCCTGCGTGCGCAACCTGGAATGGCTGCTTGCCTACGCGCTGGATCGGCGCGCCGAGAATGTCGGGCTGTATGGATATGTTCGGCAGCTGATGAAGATGCGCGCCCTGCAACTGGCTGATCCGGGGGCTGCCGATCAACCCGACGCAGTGGTGCCCAATGCCGCCCGGCTGCTTACCGTCCACGCCGCCAAGGGTCTTGAAGCGCCGGTGGTTGCCGTAGCCGGCGCCCATTTCCAGACCCGCCACAGTGGTGCCAGCGCCCTGGTCGGCTGGCCGGCGGCGGCTGATCGCCCGGAACACTTTTCATTCGCGCGCGGCCCCGCTGCCCTGACCGAAGGGCAGGAAAAGCACTGGCAGCACAATCTGGAATCAACCAAGCGCGAAGAGCAAAATCTGCTTTATGTCGCGATGACCCGCGCCAGCCAGGTGCTAATCGTCAGCGCTCCGGTGCGCCAAGCTGGCTCCGGCATCGACTGGCACGCCCACATCGAGGAAAGCGTCCGCTTTCTGGGCGCCAAGCCCGACGACCAGAAGCGGCTGGTGCACGGAAAGATTCGCCTGGCGGTGGCCGATGATCCAGGTTGGCCGGCACCAGCTCAACCACCGGCGGCGCTGCCACAGCCAGCTGCAACGATAAGGACGCGCGGCCAGCGGCTGGCCGCGCAAACTCGCGCCGCCTGGCGCGGCGAGAAGCTGCACAACCTGATCACCTTGCAGTTGGCCGGCGTCGACGACGAGCGTCAGCTGCGCCTGGCCCTGGCGGTGGATCGAACCACCTTCGCCCAACTGGACCAGGATGCCCGGCGGATGATTGGCTGTGCGCGCTTTGTCGAGTTGCGAAAAAGCGCCAGTGCCATCGAACTTGAATTGCCGGCAGTAGGACGCGACGGCAAGACGCTGCTGCGCATCGACTGCTTGCTCGAATCGGATGAACAGGTGTGGGTGATCGACTTCAAGTCGGCTGATGATGCCAGTGCCGCAGATTTCCGCGATCAGCTGATCGGTTACCGGGATGCGCTGATCGCCGGCGGCGAGAGCCGGCCGATTGGCATGGCGGTGATTTCCGGGCGCGGCGAGTTCAGTGAGTTGACCGAGCCGGCAGACTCCGATTGATGTGCGGTGGCCAAAAAGGAACTAGAATCAACTCATCCGCTTTCCCGGAGGAAACCGCCGATGACCAGTTTCACCATTGACATCAGCAACGAAAAGTTGTGCGCTGCCTTGCGCGAGCAGGCCGAGCAAAACAGCCGTTCGGTTGAAGAAGAGATCATCATGATACTCAGGGGCGAGTTCCCGTGGGCGAGGGAGCCGGAACTAAACGACGGTTCCGAAAAGGGGCTTGGCACCGCCATACGCGAGCTTTTTGCCGACATAGGCGGAGTGGAATTGGAGTTGCTGCCGCGTGAACCAATGCGCGATCCGCCGAAATTTGAATAATTCAAGCTGATGTTTGTGCTCGACACAAATGTCGTCTCTGAATTTATAAAGTCCAAGCCGGACCAGGCTGTGCGTGTTTGGCTGGACAGATATAAGGGATTCGGCCATTCAAACCGGCAAGTTTCGCAACCAGGCCCTTTCTAGACCCAGCTAACCCCGAATGTTTGGCAACTGCGCCTTGCCGCTGCCAGCGCAAAGAGTGTAAAATGGGCATTATCTTTCTTCCCCCCAGGAACCCACTCATGGCCAATTTCACCATTGACATCAGCAACGAAAAGTTGTGCGCTGCCTTGCGCGAGCAGGCCGAGCAAAACAGCCGTTCGGTTGAAGAAGAGATCATCATGATTGTCAGGAGCGATTTCCCGCAGTTACAGGAGCCGCAATCCGAAGACGGTTCCGAAAAGGGGCTTGGCACCGCCATTCACGAACTGTTTGCGCAGATAGGCGGCGTGGAGCCGGAAGAGTTGGATATTTTGCCGCGCGCGCCTGGTCGCAAGCCGCCTAACTTTTAATGATGATTCAAGTTGATGTTTGTGCTTGACACGAATATCGTCTCTGAATTGATCAAGCCCAGGCCGGACCAGGCTGTGCGTGGTTGGCTGGACAAACGCCAGAAGACCCAACTATTCTTCACGACCATATGCGAAGCGGAACTGCGCCAGGGCCTTGCCATCAAGAGCGGCCATGGCGTCTCTGCGCTTGCCGCCGCTCTTGATGGCAAGG
>JAPORI010000261.1:3108-31137 GCA_026710225.1 Betaproteobacteria bacterium | reverse complement strand
CGACGACCGGCGGCGCACCCACGACATGAACACCGCCAACTGGATACCCGACCTGTTCATCAAGCGGGTGTTGGCCGATGCCGACTGGACACTCTTTTCGCCGGCCGACACTCCCGACCTGCACGATCTGTACGGACTGGCCTTTGAAAAGGCCTACGAAGGCTATGAGCAACTGGCCGAAGCCGGAGAAATCCCCCACAAGAAGATTCGGGCAACCGAGTTGTGGATGAAGATGATCAAGATGATCTACGAGACCGGCCATCCCTGGTTTACCTTCAAGGACGCCTGCAACATCCGCTCGCCGCAGCAGCATACCGGGGTGGTGCACAGTTCGAACCTGTGCACCGAGATAACCCTCAACACCAGCCGGGAAGAGATCGCAGTGTGCAACCTTGGTTCAATAAATCTGGTTGCCCACATGCGCGGCAGCCAGCTTGACGAGGAAATGATCGCCGCCACGGTCAAGACCGCGATCCGGATGCTCGACAATGTAATCGACCTGAACTACTATTCGGTTGACAAGGCGCGCAACTCGAACATGCGCCACCGGCCGATAGGGCTGGGCATGATGGGTTTCCAGGACTGCCTGTACGAGGCCGGGATAACCTACGACTCACAAGAGGCGGTCGAGTTCGCCGACCGCTCGGCCGAACTTATTGCCTACCACGCCTACTGGGCATCCTCGGACCTGGCGGTTGAGCGCGGACGCTATGAAAGTTACGACGGCAGCCTGTGGAGCCGTGGCATCCTGCCCCCGGACACTCTGGCAATGCTGGCCGCCGAGCGCAACAACGGTGAAAAGCCGAAAGTCAACGGAGCGATTGACAGCCCCTACCTGCAAATCGACATGTCTGCGCAGTTGGACTGGAACAAGTTGCGCGCCAAGATCAGCAAGGACGGTATACGCAACTCGAACTGTCTGGCTATTGCGCCGACTGCGACCATCGCCAACATTGTTGGGGTTACTGCCAGCATCGAGCCCACCTACCAGAACCTGTTCACCAAGTCGAACCTGTCCGGGGAGTTCAAGACCATCAACGGGCGGCTGGTGCGCGACTTGCAGAAACTGGGGTTGTGGGACGCCCTGATGATCTCGGAAATCAAGCAGCACGACGGAGAGATCGGCGCAATCGAGCGCATCCCCGAGAACATCCGCCGCCGCTACGTTACCGCTTTCAACATCGATCAGAAGTGGCTGATCGAGGCGGCCGGACGGCGCCAGAAGTGGCTCGATCAGGCCCAGTCGCTCAACCTGTACGTTGCCAATCCGCGCGGTCGGGATTTGGCGGCACTCTACACTCTGGCCTGGCAGCGCGGCCTGAAGACCACCTACTACCTGCGCTCGATCCAGGCCTCAAGTACCGAGAAGTACTCAACCCACGCCACTGGCAACATGAATTCCGTGAAGATTCCGGAGGCAACAGCCTGCTCGATCAACGACCCGGAATGCGAATCCTGCGCCGGCTGATAGTCGCCGGCCAACATTTCCCCGTATTTCATCCCTCTCAGGGAGGATTGCCATGACCGCTACCAGCCTGCTTGAAGATTCCAGTCCCGCCACCAGCCGGATCCGGGTTGACCAGAAGCAGATGATCAACTGCCGGGCCGACCTCAACCAGTTGGTGCCAATCAAGTACAAGTGGGCTTGGGAGGCCTACCAGAAGGGCTGCGCCAACAACTGGATGCCGACCGAAATCAGCATGCAGCGCGACATCGAGTTGTGGAACAGCACCGACGGCCTGTCCGATGCCGAGCGGCTGATGATCAAGCGCAACTTCGGCTTCTTCTCCACCGCCGAGAGTCTGGCCGCCAACAACATCCTGCTGGGCACCTACCGCCTGATTACCAATCCGGAGTGCCGGCAGTATCTGCTCCGCCAGGCCTTCGAGGAAGCTGTGCATGTGCACGCATACCAGTACATCGTCGAATCGCTCGGCCTGGACGAGGGCGAGATCTTCAACATGTACAACGAGATTCCCTGCATCGGCGCCAAGGACGAGTTCTGCCTGGAGTTCATCAACACCCTTACCGATCCGAACTTCAAAAGCGGCACCGAGGAAACCGACCGACAGCTGCTCAAGGCGCTGATCGTGTTCGCGATGATCATGGAGGGGATGTTCTTCTATGTCGGCTTTGTCCAGATTCTCGCTCTCGGCCGGCAGAACAAGATGACCGGCTGCAGCGAGCAGATCCAGTACATCCTGCGCGACGAATCGCTACATCTGAACTTCGGCACCGACTGCGTCAACCAGATTCGCCTGGAAAATCCGCATCTGTGGACCAGTGACTTCGTTGAGGAAATCCGCGACCTGTTCCGCACCGCCTGCGATCTGGAATACCGCTATGCCGAGGAAACCATGCCCAACGGCCTGCTCGGCCTCAATGCCCCGATGTTCAAGGAGTATCTGCGCTTCATCTGCAACCGCCGCCTCGGCCAGATCGGAATCGACCCGCTGTTTAGCAGCGACATCGCCAAGAACACTTTCCCATGGATGTCGGAAATGCTCGATTTGAAAAAGGAGAAGAACTTCTTCGAGACGCGGGTTACCGAATATCAAAGTGCCAGCACTCTGGAGTGGTAACTCTCTGAAGGCAAAGACAACAAAGTTATCGAACTAAAAATTGTCTTTGTTGCGCAGCACCATTTTGAACGCACGCGCAAACAAATTAACAACAAAAACGCGTCCAAACGCGGCAATTGACAAAATTGCGGCGGATTTTTTTGCCCTTCCGACAAGTTGCTTGTTAAAATTGCCTGCAACGTGATTGCTTCTTTGATCGCGTAAACCAAAACCCAACCTACAAAACAACAAAGGGAGTACGAGATGATCGCTGCTGCTAAGAAAAAGTCCGCCAAGAAGAAGGTGGCCAAGCGCAAGACCGCCAAGAAGAAGGTGGCCAAGCGCAAGACCGTCAAGAAGGCGACCAAGAAGTCTGCCAAGAAGCGCAAGAAGGCGGCCAAGAAGAAGCCCGCCAAGAAGCGCAAGAAGGCGGCGGCCAAGAAGAAGCCCGCCAAGAAGAAGCGCAAGAAGGCAGCGGCCAAGAAGAAGCCCGCCAAGAAGAAGCGCAAGAAGGCGGCGGCCAAGAAGAAGCCCGCCAAGAAGCGCCGCAAGTCGGCCAAGCGCAAGAAGCGCTAGGCGCTCGCCGTTGTCCCGCCGGGCCTGTGCAGGTCTGGCGGGATGGCATTTTGCGCATCCGGTGCGACCTTGACCGGTTCATCGGAACATGAGGGCGAAAAGGCCGCCGGGTCTTTATCGTCTTCTTTTTGTACTCCGCTCGACTTGATTCGGCTGGGCGAACTGCTCGGCCACGCCGTGGAAAGCATCCAGTTCAAGGCTTCCACCGCCAGCACCAATGACGACGCAATTGAATGGAACCGGTTGGCCACAGCACCGGTACTGTTTGCCTGTGACCGGCAGACGGCCGGCCGCGGCCGGCATGGTCGAAAGTGGGAAGCCGCCGGGCTCGAATCGCTAATCTTCACGCTGTTGTTTCCGACCGCCGGCTCGGCAATGAATGGCGCAAGCCTTGTGGCCGGCATTGCAACTGCCGAGGCGCTTGGCAAAGCCGGGGTGCCGGCGCTTTTGAAGTGGCCCAATGATCTGGTTGACGGCCGGCGCCGCAAACTTGGCGGCATTCTGGTCGAAAGCAGAGGCGCTAACCAATCTCTGGCGATTGGCATCGGCATCAATCTGCTGGCTTCGGCGCAGTTGCGCAGCCGGATTGGGACACCGCCGGCCGCCGGAATCGCCGAGATTGCCGGATCGCACCTGCCGGACCGGACCGAACTGCTTGCCGCGATCGCGGACAATCTGGTGCAAATGCTTGATTCGCTTCGCAACTGTGGGTTTGCAAAACTGGTTGGCAGATGGCAGGACTACACGATCCATCATCCCGGCGAGGAAATTGTGGTGAGCCGGGAGGGCGGCAAACGGCAGCCGGCCACCTACTTCGGGATCAGCGACTGTGGAGAGTTGATTTGCATGATCGACGGCGCAATGCAGCGAATTGCCAGCACCGAGATTCATGAGCACGCTGCTGGTTATTGACTCCGGCAACAGCCGCATCAAGTGGGCGCTGGCTGACCGATCTGAGCTCGGTCCAATCGCTGCCGTTAACAGGGAGGCGAGCCTGGCGCCTCTGCAGGAGGCGGCCGAGGGCGCCGGGCCGGTGCCGGCAGTCGGCTGCGATGTTGCCGGTGCCAGCCAACGCCGGAAAATCGAGCAGGCGGTGAGCCGGCCCTGCCGCTGGATTGACGCCGCGGCGACAAATACTGCCGGAGTGCGCAGCAGATATCGCTCCGGCCAGTTGGGCGCAGACCGCTGGTGCGCGCTACTCGGGCTGCGACAGCGGCATGGCTGGGGAATTGCGGTAACCGCAGGCACCGCAATCACCGTCGATTTTCTCGCCGAAGACGGAGTCTTTCATGGCGGACTAATCTTGCCGGGACGGCGGCTGATGCATGAGGCGCTGGCCGCAGCGACTGCGTTGCCGGCGGTAGCGGCCGATGCCGATATGGCCGAACCGCTGTCAACCGAAGCGGCGATTGCCGCCGGCAGCCTGCACGCCGCGGCCGGAGCAGTGCGCGCCTTTGCCCAGCAGCACCAGGTTGCCGAGACAAGAATCTTTCTGTGCGGGGGCTCGGCCAACAGCCTGGCCCTGCTGCTGCCGGAAAGCAATCTCGACTTGCAACTGGTGCTGCGCGGAATAGTCGTTGCGGCGGCCGACTGACTGCCTGTTAGTTAAAATCACCTTTCTACATTGTCTTGAAAACATTCCTGTCACTGATTGCTTTTGCTGCCGCTTCCCTGGCTGGACCGGCCGCGGCCCAAACCAGCGCTTCTCCGGATATTGCCGATTTGCAGGTGCGCAAGGGAGACGAATCGTTTACCGTTGACATGACCTATAAACTAAGTCTGGATGACCAGTTGCTGGCAGCCTTAGCCGGCGGCTTGCAGATTCCATTCGTCGCCGAGTTGCGCTTCATCGAGCTGCGCCAGTTCTGGCTCGATCGCAGCCTCAAGAACTACGCCTGGCACGCTTACATAAGCCGGCCGCTGCCGGGGGCTGGCTACCGCTTCAAGCGCTTTGCCGACGAGAACGAGGAAACCGCCGGCAGCCTTGAAGATGCCCTGGCCGAACTTGCATCGCTTTCGCTTACCTCGGCCGACCGGCAACTGCGCGGCCTGCTGTGCACCGACCGGGGGATGCTGCAAGCGCGCATCGAAGTGCAACTGGATCTGCTTCCCGATCCGCTGCAAATCAGCGTTTTGACCAACTCGAACTGGAATTTCTCGTCCGGATGGAAAGTCTATCCAACCGCCAACCTGGGCTGCTGACCACAGTGCCGGTCGCACGGGTCGTCAAGTATGTCGACTATGCGCTGATTGCAGCCCTTGTCGTTACTCTGGCCAGCGGTTGCTATCTGGCCTATGTTTTCTTCAGCCAGCTTGGATCGCTGGCCGAATTCGCCTATTTTTCCAATCTCAGGGAGACCATCGACGCCAACCTGTTTGCACTCGGGACGCTGGCGCTGCTGGCCGGACTCCGCATCGCCCTGCTGTTCATCGAGCCCGGTCGCCTGATCAAGCAGTTGAGCGTTTGGATCGTCGGACCAATCCTGCTCGGGCTGCTGGTTTCATACTCGCTGCTGGCGCTTATGACCAGTCAGTTGCGCACAATCGACGAGAGTGCGATTCCCGAGACCGAGAAGGTCACCGAGCAACTGCTGAGCAACCTGATTAACACCTATCGGCTGGAGACTTTCGGCTTCGTGATGCCGCTGGCGGCCGAACTCATCGACATGCTGGAGAGAAACTCACTGCTTAGAACCGGCTTTCGGCTGGAGAACGCGGTCGAGAACTACTCGCTTACCACCGCCGGCATCATTGACAGCAACGGCTTGTTCATCATCAGCGCTCCGCTTTCGGAAAAGGCCGGCAGCACTCCCGAACCACCGTTGGCACCGCGCGAGTTGACTGCCCTGGGCGCGCAGGTGCGCGGCCTGCGCAGTCCGGATCTGGAGGAGTTCTCCTATTTCCGGCTGCTCGCCGACGACGGAGAGGCGATCCCCCAGTCGGTGCGGGTGGTAATCCCGCTGGGCGAATTCACGCTCTCGTCCGAGACCGAACCGCTGCTGCTTCTTATCGAATCACGCATCCCGGAAAGCCTGACCGAAGACATCACCGCGCTAAGCGCCCACAATCGCGATCTGAACCGGAAGATCGCCCTGCGCACCGGGCTGTTCGAGATCTTCTTCCAGTTGACCCTGAATTCAACCGTGATAATCGTGTCGGCGGCACTGGTACTTGCCAGCCGCGCCCTGCGCACCCACGGACTGCGTCTCAGGAAACTGGCCCGGATGATGGACTCGATCGCCCACGAGAAGGCCGGCAGCGGCCTGCCGCTGCCACAGGACACCGGCAGCGACGAGATAAGCATGGTCACCGAAAGCTTCCGGGAAATGACCAAAAAGCGCGATGCGCTGCTGCACGACCTTACCGCCAACCAGACCTTTCTCAACGGGGTGCTCGAAAACATCGACGCGGCGGTGATCGTCCTCGACAGCCGGCTGCAGATTCGCAGCATGAACCGGCGCTGTCTGGAAGTGCTCGGAAAGATGCCGCTGACCGGGGAAGAGCTGACCAGTTTCACCCGCCGCCTGGACACCAACGATCTGGACGCTCTCATCGAGAGCGGCAAATACGATGCGCCGGCCTCCCTGACCATCAACGGGCGCAACCTGATGGCCAGCGTCACCCGGCTTCCCCACAACATCGGCGGCGGCCGGATAATCGTTTTTGCCGACATCAGCGCGCCGTTAGCCGAACAGAACCTGCAGGCCTGGACCGAGGCCCTGCAACGTTTCCTGCACGAGGTGAAAAACCCCCTGCAGCCGCTGCTGCTCACCGCCGAACAACTCGAACGGCGGCTGAAACCGGAACTCAGCAGTGAAAAGGCCGCCTACCTGCACGACAAGATCGATGCGATGATCCAGGGAATCAACAGCATCGTCAAGGTTACCAATTCGCTGCGCGCCTTTACCGGCCAGCAACCAGCCCGGTACCTGCCGGTGGATATCAATCGCGCCGCTAAAAACGCCCAAATCAGACACTCGAACGAGAACTTCACCATCGAACTGGACTTGCAGGATGGCTGCACAGCCCTGTTTGACAAGGACCTGATCGCCCGCACCTTTGACAATCTGCTCATCAACGCCTGGGAAGCTGCCCTTGAAGCAGGACTGGAAAAGGTAACCGCAAGCATTTCCACCTGCAACGAGGGGGAACAAGTGCACATTTCCGTGCTGGACAATGCCGGCGGTATCAATCCGGAACAGTTGCCGCAGGTGTTTCGGCCGCACATATCGTTCAAGAAGGGCGGCTCGGGCCTGGGCCTGGCGCACGTCAAGGGCATGATTCTGGCCGCCGGCGGCAACATTGAAGCCGATAACGATGGTAGCGGCACCCGTTTCACGATAGTCCTGCCGATGGCAGACAAGGAGAACTAGAGCAATGAGTGAACCCAACCAGCGCACCGCAACGGTGATGATCGTCGATGACGAAATCGGCGTGCGCGATTCGCTAAGCGACATCCTCAGCGACGACGGCTTTGCAGTCGTGACCGCCGAAAACGCCGAGGCCGCCCACGAACAGATCGGGATAGCGCCGGTCGACATGGTGCTGCTCGACATCTGGATGCCGCCGGGCATCGACGGGGTGGCCTTGCTCAAGCGCTGGAAAGAAAGCAAACTGCTCAACTTTCCGGTGGTAATGATTTCAGCCCATGCCACTCTCGATGCGGCTGTCGAGGCAATGCGTTGCGGCGCCGCCGACATTCTCGAAAAGCCGTTCAGTTCCAAGCGCCTGCTGGAAGTGGTGCACAAGCAGATCGCCAAAAGCCAGCAGCAACTCTACGATCCGGCCTTGTATGCGGCCAATCTTGGCAAAAGCCCGGCGATTACCAAGATCAAGGGCGCCTTGATGCGTGCCGCTGCCGAGGCAACCCTGCCGGTCGCATTCATCGGTAGCGGGGAATGCGCCCCGGAGTTCTTCGCCCGGATGCTGCAGCGGCAGCACATGCCCTGGGTGGAGGTGGATAATCTGGCCAAGGTCGGGGAAAACCTGGAGAAACTTTTCGGGCAGGCTGCCGGCGGGCACATCTATCTGCGTTATCCGGATGAGCCGGATCAAAACACCGAGCGCACCCTGAACCTGCTGCTGGCCAACTCCGCCAAGCACAAGACCCGTCTGATTTGCGAATTTCCGCACCGTCTCGATGAAATGCACGCCGCCGGCAAACTGGGAGCCGAACTGCACCGCAAATTCTCGGAACTTCAGATAGAAGTTCCCCGCCTGCAGGACTATCTGGAGGATCTGGAAGCAATCATAAATCTGGCAACCCGGCGTCTGACCGGCAAACAGGAAACAGACGGACATTTTTCGGCGGACGCAATTGAAGAGCTGATCAAGGAGGCCGCCCAGTGGCAGACTGATGGCCTGAGTCGGCTGCTGGGGATTATGCGCTCGGCGCTGACCAAGGAAGACGAGGATGCACCTGTTGACGCCGACGCCATCCGCAATCTGGCAACCGCTGCAACTGCCGGGCTGATCAGCCTCGGCGAGGATGTCTACCTGCTTCCCTGGCGCAAGGCGCGTGAGACCTTCGAGAAGCAGTACTATGTGGCCCTGATGCGCCGGGCCAAGAACAACTACCAGTTGGCTGCCAAGATGTCCGGTCTCGAGCGCACCTACCTGTACCGCAAGATCAGGACTGCACTCGGCGAGGATGGTGTCAGCGCCGGCAAGGACGAAGACAACAAGGACGCGTCTTGAGCAAGCCAAGCACCCGCCAGCAGCGCGCCCGACGGCTGGTGCGGCTTGCCCTTGAAGGCAATGCCCTGCAAATCAGACCCGCCGGCTTTAGGCTCAAATCCGGCCGCAGCAGTCCCTACTTCGTTGACATGGGCAGACTGTGCAGCGCCGGGCAGGCGGCCGAACTGGCGCAGCTTTACGCCGAGACCATAATTGCCTCTGGACTGCCGGTCAAAACTCTGGTCGGTGCCGCCTACAAGGGAATTACGCTGGCCGCGTTGACCGCCACCACTTTGGCGCAGGAGGGAAAATACTCTGCGATCGGCTTCGCCTACACCCGCAAGGAGGAAAAGACCCACGGTGAAGGCGGCAGTTTGGTAGGAAAAGTCGAATCGCCGGCAGTGGTGATAGACGACATTGTCACCGCCGGCACTGCTGCGATCAAAACCATCAAATCACTGCAGGAAATCGAATCCCGGCCAGCGGTGTCAGCTTTGGTGGTTTCCCTGAACCGTCAGGAACGAGTGCGACCGGAAGAGCCAGATAGCCCGGATGCATTGACCGAAATTGGCAACAATTTCAAGATTGAGGCGCTTGCCATCGCAACTGCCGCCGATCTGATCGATGTTCTTGAACAAGATAAAAGAGCCGAGGAAAGCTCGGCAATCAGAAAGCACCTGGAAGAATTCGGCGCCAGCAGTTAAGCCTTCCTGACAAAGCGCATCTGGTCGACATCCTTGGTCACTTCCGCTGCCGGGAATATCTCGCCGTGCATTGCAACCCAGACGCCGGTGCCCAACACCGCTGCGCAACCCAGGGCAAAGCCCAGATTGAAGTCGGCGTCGGTGTGCGCAAACACCGCCGGGCGCATGGCACCGGTCAAAACGACGGTCTTGGCGAAGTTCTTGACCGCCAGCGCCCGGGCGGTTGCCTCCATGGTGTCGGTGCCATGCACTATGACTATTCGCTTGGATGCGGCACCGGCAACCGTTGCGGCGACCTTGCTGCGGTCCTCGTCATCCATGTCAAGGCTGTCCTTGCGCATTATCTCTTCGCATTCGACCGCCGCCACCCCGGTATCAGCAAGGATGCGCTCGACCTCGGTTGATCCGCACACGAACTTGCCGTCTTTGGTGAAGCGGTTCTTGTCAAAAGTGCCGCCGCAGGTGAGCACCAGAATCGGCGCACTCATATTAGCCGCGGTCAGGATTTGGCTGCGCGCCCGGCTGCCGCAACCGTATTTGCCATCAGCATCGCCACCGTCATCGGCCCAACGCCGCCGGGCACCGGGGTAATGTGGGCAACCCGGCTGCGCACCGCCTCAAAATCAACGTCACCACACAGCTTGCCGGCGGAGTCGCGATTGATCCCGACATCAACGACCGCCGCAGACGGCTTGACCATGTCAGCGCCGATCAAAGCCGGCCGGCCGGCGGCAACCACCAGAATGTCGGCAGCCCGACAGGCCTGATTGAGCAGTTGCAAATCGGTGGCACTGTTGCACACGGTAACTGTTGCACCAGCATTGATGAGCATGTAGCTTATCGGCCGGCCGACAATCAGGCTGCGGCCGACCACCGTCGCCTGCCGACCGCGCAAGGGGATGGCTGCCGAATCCAGCAGCCGCATGATGCCCAGCGGCGTGCAGGCTCTGAAGCCGGTCGCCAGGCCGGCGGCCAGCGCCCCCAGATTTGCCGGATGGAACCCGTCGACATCCTTGGCCGGGTCGACAGCCCTGACTATCCGGGTTGCATCGATCTGCGCCGGCAGCGGCTGCTGCACCAAAATGCCGTCAATCTGCGCATCCTGATTGAGGCCGTCAATACACTCAAGCAGTTTGGCTTCGGATACATCGGCGGCCAGCCGGATGATTTGGCCGCTGATTCCCAGCCGCTCCGACACTTTCTGCTTGCGGCCAACATACACCTGCGAAGCCGGGTTCTCGCCGACTAGCACAAAGGCCAGACCGGGAGGACGGCCCCGCTTCTGGTTCAAATCGGCAATGGCCGCAGTGCATTCTGCGTAGACATTCTCGGCAACACTCTTGCCGCACAGCAAAGTAGCCCCGTCAGTCATTCCGGCAATCATTTTACAATTCCGCCAATGGCGGCAAGTTATCTGCTAAGAGGGGCTCAGGTTGTCTCCGACGGAGTACAGCGGCAGGCGGACGTGAAGATCGCCGAGGGCCGGATCAAGCAGGTAGGCACCGATCTGGCCGCCAACGGTGCAAAAACCATCGACTGCGCCGGCCTGCACCTGCTGCCCGGCCTGATCGATGATCAGGTCCATTTCCGCGAGCCGGGTCTCGAGCACAAGGCAACCATTGCCAGTGAAAGCGCCGCAGCCGTGCGCGGCGGGGTTACCTCCTTTCTGGAAATGCCCAACACCAGCCCGGCCACCATCACGGCCGAGGCACTGGATTCCAAGTTGGCGCAGGCGGCAAGGACCTCATGCGCAAACTACGGCTTCTATCTGGGTGCCACCGGTGAAAACTGCCAGATGTTGCGCCGCGCCGCACAAATGCCGGCCTGTGGGATCAAGGTCTTTCTCGGATCAAGCACCGGCGATCTGCTTGTCGCCGACGAGGAAAAGCTGGAAAAGGTGTTTGCAGCGATTCCAGCCGGCATGGTGCTGGCCGCCCATTGCGAAGATGACGAGCGCATCCGAACCCGGCTGGCGGCGCACATCGCCGAACACGGTGAACAGTTGCCGATGAGCCTGCACCCGCAAATCCGCGATCACGAAAGTTGCCTGGCCGCCAGCCGGCTGGCAATCCGGCTGGCGAAAAAACACCGGGTGCGCCTGCACATCCTGCACCTGACCACGGCTGCGGAACTCGACTTGTTCGCAACCGGCAGCCTGGCCGACAAGATGATCACCGGCGAAGCCTGCGTCCACCACCTGTGGTTCTGTGATCAGGACTATGCCCGGCTCGGCGGCCTGATCAAGTGCAACCCGGCGATCAAGACCGATGCCGATCGCCGCGCCCTGCGCGCTGCCCTGACCGGCGGCCAAATCGATGTGCTGGCAACCGATCACGCTCCGCACCTGCTTGCCGAAAAGCAGGGCAACTATAAAGACATAGCCGCCGGCCTGCCCTTGGTCGAGCATTCGCTGCTGATGATGCTCAGTCTGGTGCGCGCCGGCGTACTCGAGCTGACCGACGTCGCCCGGCTGGCCGCTCACAATCCGGCCGCCCTGTTCGACATAAAAGAGCGCGGCCACATCCGACCGGGCTGCTTTGCCGATCTGGTGCTCGTCGACTTGCAAGCGCAAACTACGGTAAGCAACCGGGATATCCACTACAAGTGCGGCTGGTCGCCGCTGGATCAGGTGCAGCTGGCCGGCCGCATCGAGGCGGTGTGGGTGTCCGGCCGGCTGGCCGTCTCCGGCGGTGAACTTGCCGAAGACGGCATCGGCCTGCCCCTGCAGTACGACAGATCCGGCCGCAGCTAGACAGAGTTGCAAAAAGACGATGCGGGTGCTGGTGGTGAAATTCTCCTCGCTGGGCGACGTGATTCACGCCCTGCCGGCGGTAACCGATGCCGGCCGGATGCTAAAGGAAACCATCACCATCGACTGGGCGATAGAAGAGCAATACCGGCTGCTCGCCGACTGGCACCCGGCCGTGGAGCGAACCATTCCGATTGCCCTGCGCCGCTGGCGCCGGATGCTGCTTTCCGATTCCCTGCCGGCGTTGCGCACCTACCTGCAGGAGTTGCGCAGCTGCACCTACGACGCAGTGATCGATGCCCAGGGCCTGGTGAAAAGTTCGGTGTTCGGAGTGGCGGCCGCGCGCGGACCCGGCCACGGATTTTCCAGCCGCTGTGCCCGCGAGCCGGTTGCGTCGTTTTTCTACGGTGGCGGCCGGCACTTCATATCGACCGGATTGCACATGATCGAGCGCAT
Source organism: Betaproteobacteria bacterium (assembly GCA_026710225.1). Taxonomy (GTDB): domain Bacteria; phylum Pseudomonadota; class Gammaproteobacteria; order Tethybacterales; family Tethybacteraceae; genus JAPORI01. The sequence continues at coordinate 18,415 of JAPORI010000261.1, read as the reverse complement.
CCGCCGCCTGTTCGCGATGACGCTCGGCTATCAGCTGCCTGAAAACACGCCCGACTACGGCCTGCCAAATCAGCGCACCGGCCAGACCGCGGACAATACAGTGCTGCTGCTGCATGCAACTGCGCAGCAGCGCAAGTTGCTCGCCGAGGAAAAATGGATCACCATCGGCAAGATGCTACTCAGTCGCGGCCTGCAGCCGGAACTGCCGTGGGGAAGCGAAGTTGAACGACAGCGCGCTGAACGGATCGCCGCTGCCGGCGGTGGCCGGGTACTGGCAAGACTGCCACTGGAGGAAATGGCGGCAAAGATGACTGCCGCAACCGGTGCCATCGGCCTTGACACCGGCCTCACCCATCTGGCGGCAGCCTTGCAACTTCCCTGTCTCGGCCTGTATGTCGCAACCGATCCCAAGCGCACCGGCAACCTTGGCAGCAATTGCAAGCAGTTGGAAAATGCCGGCGCCATCGACGCCCAACAGATAGTCGCGACATTCGACAGCCTGCTTGCCAAGCCGGATCGACAATGAGCAAGCGAAAACCGGCTGCCGGCCGGCGCGATTTCATGCGCATCCTGGGTTACCTGCGTCCTCATCTGCCGGTGTTTGGGGTCGGACTGCTGTGCTCGGCGCTGTTTGGAGCAAGCGAGGCGGCCGCACCCTGGCTGATGTATCTGCTGCTGGACGCCGACGAGGTATCCGGATGGGTTACGCCCGAACAGCTGGTATATGTCTTGCCGGCGGCAATCCTGGTCGTGTTTTTCGCCCGCGGCCTGTTTGGATTCGGCCGCACCTACATTCAGCACTGGCTTGAGCACACCATGGTCGCCGACATCCGCCGCGCCCTGGTTGCGAAGATTATTCACCTGCCGCAGTCCTATCACGACCAGGAAACATCCGGGGTGCTGATCTCGCGGGTGCTGCTGTACGCGTCACGAATGTCAAACATGTCCACCTTACTGCTGATTACCCTGACCACTGATTTGATGCGCTTTGTTGCGCTCATCACCACAATGCTGATAATCGACTGGCAACTGACCGCGATAATCCTCCTCGCCCTGCCGGTGACATTGCTGTCGATTCGCTACTTCAGCAGGAAGATCCGCCACCACAGCACATCGTTGGCTAAAACCGAAGGAGACTTCACCGCCCAGCTGGCCGATTCGATCCAGGGCCAGCAAATCGTCAAGGCGTTCGGCGGCCGCGAGCGGGAAACTCAATTGCTCGACGAAAAGATTGGCCGATTGCGCGGCTTTGGCATCAGGCTGGGAGCGGCGCTTGCCCTCAACCGGCCTGCCGCCCAGATGGTGCTGGCACTGGGCATTGCAGTGGTATTGGGGCTGCTCGCCCGGGCACTGGCGATCGGCGAAATCACCGAGGGCCAACTGGGAGCATTCCTGTTTGCAACCGGGATGCTGCCCCTGTCAATACGCGGCCTGTCGTCGATACCCGAGTTCTACCAGCAGGCCTTGGTCGCGGCCGACCGCGTCTTTGGCGTAATCGACAACATCGCCGAAGCCGATGACGGCAATCTGGTCCCGGCGCAAATCACCGGTGCGCTTGAATTTTCCGGCGTCTCCTTCAGTTATCCGCGCGGCAACCGACCGGCCGTCGACCAGATAAGCTTTTCAATCGCACCCGGCGAAAGAATCGCGCTGGTCGGAGCAACCGGCAGCGGCAAGAGCACCCTCACCCACCTGCTGTTGCGCCTTTATCAGCCGGATGGCGGGCAGATCAGCCTGGACGGGCGCAGCATCGCGCAATACCGCCTCGAGTCCCTGCGTCGGGCAATCGGGCTGGTCACCCAGGAAGTCCTGCTGTTTGATGCAAGTGTTGCCGAAAACGTCGCCTATCCGGCCCGGGGTGCCAACATCGACCGCGCCCGTCTGGACAAGGCGCTGGCTGCGGCAAATATCGATGATGCGGTTGCACGCCTGGCCGACGGCGCCGACACCTTAATCGGCGAGCGGGGGACGCGCCTTTCCGGTGGCGAGCGCCAGCGCCTGTCAATCGCCCGCGCTTTTTACAAGGATGCGCCGATCCTCATTCTCGATGAGGCAACCAGTGCGCTGGACTCGATTACCGAAGAGAAGATTCGCAGCGCAATCGACAACCTGCTGCGCAATCGCACCGCCTTGATCATTGCTCATCGCTTCGCAACCGTCCGCAGCGTCGATCGAATCGTGATGCTGGAACAGGGCCGGATTGCGACTATCGGGACGCACGCCGAATTGATGGAGAAATCGGTCTCCTACCGAACCATGTATCAGGCCCAGCAGTTGCCTGATGCAGGCTAGGGTTGCTGATTGCAAATCAACATTCGCTGGCAAAGCAACCGGCTGCCAGCTCAACTGGAAACTGCAAATGCAACTGCAACGCAAATCAGCATCAAGATTGCACTGGCCGCGTTTACGGCCCGATGTGTCCTTTCGGTCTTGACCAGTCTGGCGAGCAACCCGCCGAACAGCGCCCAGATCGACATGCAAAAGCCGGTAATCAGGCCGCCGGCGACAGATACGGCAACTGCCTGCCGGGCGAGTTCGCTGCCCGAATCCGGTTGCGGCAGCAGGGTTATCATTGCCAGCACTCCCGACCAAAGTTTGGGATTTACCCACTGCAGGGAAAAACCGAAGACAAAACCGGCCGGCGGCGGCTGATTGGCACCCGCAACCGGACGGGGAGCGGTGTAGATCTTCCAGGCGATCCACAGCAGCATCAGCGCCCCGATTCCGCGTAGCAGATTCAAAAGCAGCGGTTCGGCCAGCAGCAGAGCGCCCAGACCCAGGCTGCTGAGCATGAACACTCCCGCCACGCCGGCCATCACCCCGGCGATCAGCCACCGCTGCGCCGCGCAGCCGTAAATCACCCCCAGGCTGAGCATCAGGGCATTGTTCGGTCCCGGTGTTGCCGCCGAGACGAAAAACACCCCCAGCGCCGGCAACAAATCAATCACGGCTGCAACCGGAATTCATACTCCGGACGATGCAAGAGAGGGCTGTCAATGAAGTTGCGGATAGAATCCCAACCTTGTATTCAAAGATGATTGATTTTTCGATGCCTCGGGCATGAGCCGGGAATACCAGTTCACTTCCGAGTCGGTGTCCGAAGGGCATCCGGACAAACTTGCCGATCAAATATCGGATGCGATTCTAGACGCGGCCCTCACCGAGACTGCTGCCGCCGATCGTCATCAGGTGCGCTGCGCCTGTGAAACCTTGCTCAAGGACCGGTTGCTGGCGCTGGCCGGCGAAATGCGCCTGGCCGACGGCATCAGCATCGATCCGCTGCAAATCGCCGAGCGGGTGATTAGGGAAGTCGGCTATCAGGACGCAGCCGACGGCATGGATTTGCAAAACGCCCAGCGCATCAACGCGATCTCCCCGCAGTCGCAGGACATCAGCCAGGGCATTGATGCGGGCACCGACAAGCAGCTCGGTGCCGGTGATCAGGGCATGATGTTCGGCTACGCCTGCCGCGAAAGCGATGCCGCGCTGATGCCGGCACCGATCATGATCGCCCACGATCTGGTGCGCCGTCAGGCGCAGGTGCGCCGTCAGAGCACGGCCGGTTCGGCATTGCGGCCGGACGCCAAGTCGCAGGTTACCGTGCGCTACGCCGACGGCAAGCCGGCAGCCATTGACAAGATCGTCCTGTCAACCCAACATGCCGCCGATATCGACGGCAAAGAAGTCGTTGACAACGATGAGCGCATCCGCCAGCTGGTCATCGATGAGATCATCAAGCCGGTGCTGGCCCAGCATTCCGGCCTGGATTGCACAAGCGACAACATCCTGGTAAACCCGACCGGCAAGTTCCTGATCGGAGGGCCGCTGGGTGATGCCGGTCTGACCGGGCGCAAGATCATCGTCGATACCTACGGTGGAGCCGCCCCGCACGGCGGCGGCGCGTTTTCCGGCAAGGATCCGACCAAGGTCGATCGATCGGCTGCCTATGCAGCCCGCAACATCGCCAAGAACGTTGTCGCCGCCGGTGCTGCCGAGCGCTGTCTGGTGCAACTGTCCTATGCAATCGGCGTTTCGCAACCGGTCAGCGTCATGGTCGAGACCTTCGGCACCGCCGCCGCCGGCACCGACAACGAGTTAATCGAGAAGAAGATCAGAGCCGTATACGATCTGTCTCCGGCCGGAATCATCGAGCGGTTTTCGCTCTGGCAGCCGATCTACCGCCAGACTGCCGCCTACGGGCACTTCGGGCGCACCGACATAGAACTGCCCTGGGAATCTACTGCCGCCGCCGAGGAACTCAAGCAGGCCTGAAACGCCGCGCTTATAATCAACATCTGCATATACCCGACAAAACCAAATGAGCATTGCCGCCGTAAAAGAAGAATTCAGCGACTATCGGATCAAGGACATCTCCTTGGCCGACTGGGGCAGACGCGAAATATCCGTTGCCGAGCGAGAGATGCCGGCTCTGACCGCCTTGCGCGCCGAATACCGCGACCAGCAGCCGCTGGCCGGTGCCCGGATCGCCGGCTGCCTGCACATGACGGTGGAAACCGCAGTGCTCATCGAGACTCTGGTCGAGTTGGGAGCCGAAATTCGCTGGAGTTCATGCAACATCTTTTCGACCCAGGATCAAGCTGCTGCTGCGATGGCTGCGGCCGGCATCCCGGTATTCGCCTGGAAAGGCGAAAGCGAGGAAGAATACGTCGAGTGCATCGAGGCAACGGTGGTCGGCCCCGGCGGGTGGCGTCCCAATCTGCTGCTTGATGACGGCGGCGACCTGACCGCGCTGGCGCTGCAACGGCCGGAAGTGATTGAGCATGTGGTTGGCCTGAGCGAGGAGACCACCACCGGCGTTCATCGTCTCGAAGAACTCGAGCGCAACGGCAAGTTGCCGGTAGCCGCATACAACGTCAACGACTCGGTTACCAAGTCCAAGTTCGACAACTTCTACGGCTGTCGCGAATCGCTGCTTGACGGCATCAAGCGCGGCACCGACTTGATGATCGCCGGCAAGGTTGCAGTGGTCTGCGGCTTCGGCGATGTCGGCAAGGGCTGCGCCGCAGCCTTGCGCGGCGCCGGCGCCACGGTCCTGGTCACCGAAATCGACCCGATCTGCGCCTTGCAGGCGGCGATGGAGGGATACCGGGTGGTGAAACTGGCCGACGTTGCCGGCGATGTCCATCTGGTGGTAACCGCAACCGGCAACTGCGACGTGGTTACCTACGAGATCATGGCAAAGATGCGCGCCGGAGCGGTGGTGTGCAACATCGGCCACTTCGACAATGAGATTGACGTTGCATCCTTGCAAGACAAGTGCACTTTCCACAACGTCAAGCCGCAGGTAGACGAGGTCGAGTTCGCCGATGGACGACGGATCATCCTGCTCGCCGAGGGCCGACTGGTTAACCTGGGCTGCGGCGACGGCCATCCGAGTTTCGTGATGAGTTGCTCGTTTGCCAATCAGGTGCTCGCCCAGATCGACATGTGGCAGAACCGCAAGCAGCTCAAGCCCGGGCTGCGGGTGCTGCCCAAGCATCTTGACGAAAAGGTGGCCCGCCTGCATCTTGAGCACATCGGCATCCAGCTCACCCGGCTCACCGCCGATCAGGAAAAGTACCTGATGATAGATGCCGACGGTCCCTACAAGAAGGACTCCTACCGCTACTAGCGGCCAAGACAACCATGCTGGTCAAGAAAGGCGACAGTCGCATCAAGCCGAGCGAAATAACCAGCCGACAGGCCTATTGCTCGCGCCGCGAGATTATTGCTGGAATGGCCGGCCTGGTTGCCGCGCCTTTCGCGCAAGGCGCGACCACTTCCCCCGCCCCCCTTGCCGGCGCGCCCTGGCCGGGCAGCCTTGCAGACGAGCACACTCCCAAGCGCAAGGCGATCACCTACAACAATTTCTACGAGTTGGGCAACAAGAAGGAGGAGCCGGCCGAAAACAAGCATTTCTACGACTCCAAGCCGTGGAAAGTAAAGATCGGCGGTCTGGTTGAAAAACCGGGTGAATACGATGTTGACGAGCTGATTGGCTGGGGCGACATGCAAGAGCGGGTCTATCGGCTGCGCTGCGTCGAGGCCTGGTCGATGGTGATTCCCTGGTTTGGCTTTCCACTCAACAGCCTGATTGATCGGGTGCAGCCTTCCGGCGATGCGAAATATGTCGCCTTTCAGACCTTCCATCCCCTCAAGTTGTTTCCCGATGAAATCAACACATCGCTGCCCTGGCCCTATGTCGAGGGACTGCGCATGGATGAGGCGCGCCACGATCTGACCCTGCTTACCTTCGGGATGTACGGGGAAGAGTTGCTCAACCAGAACGGGGCGCCGCTGCGCATCATCGTGCCCTGGAAGTACGGATACAAGAGCATCAAGGCGCTGGTTGCGATCGACTTCGTCGCCGAGCAACCGCCGACTTCCTGGAACAAGCAGGCGCCGCATGAATACGGCTTCTACTCGAATGTAAATCCGGAGCGCGATCATCCGCGCTGGTCGCAAAAGGAGGAGCGCGCCATCGGCAGCGGCTTCTTTGCCGACAAGCGCACCACCGACATGTTCAACGGCTACGAGGAAGAAGTCGCATCGCTTTACCAGGGCATGGACCTGATCGAAAACCACTAGCAGCCCCGCCATGAAATCCGGCCCGCTTGGCAGCATTTCGGTGCAAAAGGCGATTGTCATCATCATCTGCCTGTTGCCGCTGGTCAATCTGGCAAGGATATTCGTATTCGAACAGCCGGCCGACCCCTATGAGGTGGCCGCCCACATCACCGGCGAAACCGCACTGCGGCTGCTGATAATCACTTTGGCAATCACCCCGATCCGATCGCTTACCGGCTGGAAACGGCTTGGCATCTTTCGCCGCAATCTGGGAGTGCTGTCATTTTGCTATGCACTGTGTCACGTTTTCTTCTACATGTGGCTGGAAGCCGGCTTCTCTCCCGCCTACCTGATCGATGACCTGGCCGAGCGTCGCTACATCAGCGCCGGCTTCGCCGCTTTCGTGATGATGACACCGCTGGCGGTGACCTCCAACAATTTCTCGGTACGCAAGCTGGGAGCGCTCTGGCGCAAGCTGCACCGGCTGATGTACCCCCTGTGCATCGCTGCCTGCATCCACTATCTGTGGCTGGTGCGCGGCGAGGATGCGGGTCCTTTCGTCTATCTGGCGATCGTGCTCGCTCTGCTGGCAGCCCGGGTCATTGGCCGGATGCGCCGGCAAGGATCAGCCGCCCGTGCCTGATTATTTGTTGCCGGCACCGGTGCGGGAAATGCTGGCGGCAGTTCCCGGCGGCATCATCATCCTGACCGGCACCTTGCTGATGGCGGTTGCGTTCGCGTTCTTGACCGGACAGTTGATCAAACGCCGGCCGGCCGGCAGCTGGGCGGCGATGTTTGCCCGCGAGGGGCGCTTGCCGCTGGTGTTGCTTACCCTGTTTTTGGGCGGCAAGGAGGGATTCGAGCAACTGGTGCCGGATGACTGGCTGGCCGGGATCGATAGCCTGACCTTATTCGAATCGCTGCCGATCACGATTGCGATCTCCTGGTTCATCCTGCGCTGCATCTCCCGCATCGAGGATGCACTCGAAAAGGGCGGTCCGGCAACGCTGAAACTGCCGCAGTTTCTCGACAAGCTCAGTCACCGCGATATGCAGCTGCTGCTTGTGTTCGTGCGGGTAACCGGCGCGATGCTGATCATCTTGCTGCTTTTGAATGCCGCCGGAGTAAGCATCGCCGGCCTGCTGGCCTTCGGCGGCGCCGGAGGCCTGTTAATCGGCTTTGCAGCCCGGGAAATCCTTTCCGACATCTTCGCCGGTTTTCTGGTGGTCTGGACCGACGAGTTTGAAGTCGGCGAGTGGATAAAGCTGCGCGGCACCGATATCGAGGGCACCATCGAAAGCTACGACTTGCGCTACACGCTGATCCGCACCTTTGACCGACGCCCGCTGTATGTTCCCAACTCGATAATCATCAAGCATGTAATCGAGAACCCGGATCGAATGACCCACCGACGCATCTTCGAATACGCCGGGCTGCGCTACTGCGATATCGGTCGCCTGCCCAAGGTGCTTGCCGACATCCGGCAGATGCTCACCGATCATCCCGGCATCGATTCGAACCAGATTCAGCTGGTCGCCTTCGACCGCTTCGGCGCTTCGGCAGTTGAGTTCTATGTCTACTGCATGACCTCGACCACCAAATGGGCGGCTGCGGTTGCCTGCAAGGAGGATGTCTTGTTCAAAATCGCCGCCATCGTCGAGAAAAACGGTGCCGAATTCGCATTCCCGACTTCAACCGTCCATGTCGATTCATTGCCGGAACAAAGCGTTGCGGCCAGCGCGCCCGGCCGGCCTAGCGATAACTGACGGTCAACGGCGCGTGATCGGAAAGCAGCGGCCGTTTATCGATGCGCACCGACTCGGCTCTGCGAGCCATGGCCGGGGTTGCAAACTGATAGTCAATCCGCCAGCCGACATTGCGCTGCCGGGCTGAGCCGCGCTGCGACCACCAGGTGTAGCGGCCGGCGCGCCCATCCAGTTTGCGGAACACATCACACCAGCCGCCCGGATCAATAAGAGCGCCCAGCCAGGCCCGCTCGTCGGGCAGAAATCCGGAATTTTTCAGGTTGCCGCGCCAGTTGGCAATATCCCTTTCGGTGTGCGCGATGTTGAAGTCGCCGGCGATCACGACTTTCCGGCCGCCTTTGAGCAGCCGGTCCATCCGGCGTTTCACCTTTGCCATTACCTGATACTTGATTAGCTGGCGCTCATCGCCGCTGGTGCCGGAGGGCAAGTAGAGCGAAACAACCGTCAGCAATCCGAAGTCAGCCTCCAACCAGCGTCCCTCGCCGTCGATGATCGGATCGCCGAAGCGGCGCCGCACCGCATCCGGTCGTCGCCGGCTGATGATCGCAACTCCCGAATAACCGCTGCGTTGCGCGGGATGCCAGCAGGCGTGGCGGCCCGCCGGACGGCTAGCCCAGTCGCCCAGGTCCTGCGGCCGGGCGCGCACTTCCTGCAAACACAGAATGTCCGGATCGCGCCTGGCAATCCACTGGTCCAGACCCTTGCGCAGGCTGGCGCGGATACCGTTGCAGTTGAAGGTGGTTATCGTCGGCAAGAGGCAAAATTATAAAAGCGGTGCTGGCTAGCGGCGAGAATCGGCAACTTGCCAATGATTTGGGCTTTCCCGCTGCCGCGCCTTTCCTGAAACCAGACGATGCCTGTATCCGATCGCAAGCGCGGCCTGGTTTGGGGTTTGCTCGGCATAGCCATTTTGAGCCCCGATTCCCTCACCTTGCGGCTGGCCGACTTCGATCTGGCAACCGTGCTGGCCGGCCGCGGTTTGTTCACCTGTCTGGCGGTGCTGATGCTGGCTGCGATCTTCGGACCCCGCCGGCTGCCAACCGGATCGGCGCTGGCTGCGGCACTTGCCTATGCAACGACCTTTTGCATCGGCACCATCACTTTCGTGCTGTCGATCCGCGCCACCCATGTTGCCAACACGCTGGTAATCGTTTCAACCGCACCGCTGGCCGCGGCACTGCTAAGCGCGCTGTTTTTGCGCGACAAGCTGGCCTGGTTCACCTGGCTGGCGGCAGCCAGTGCCGGACTGGCAACCTTGCTGGTTTTTGCCGCAACCGCACCAGTTGGCTTTGCCGCCAGCTCAACCGGTCATGTATACGCCGCGGTGAATGTCTTGATGCTGGCCGCCGGCGTGGTAATCATCCGCCGGTTTGCCGCGGTCAATCTGGTGCTCGGAGTTGCTATCGGAGCGCTGGCCGTCGGAGTGATCTGGCTGCCGGAAGCCGATTTCGCTGCGCTCAGTGCCAGTCAGTGGCTGGTGATTTTTTGCAACGGCTTCGTGATTCAGGGCTTTTCCTTCTGGCTGCTTACCCGCGCTGCCCGGCTGCTGTCGCCGCCGGAAACCAGCCTGCTGTTTTTGATCGAACTGGCGGTCGCACCGCTGCTGGCATGGCTGTTTCTCAATGAACAACCGCAGGCGCAGGTACTAATAGCCGGCGCATTGATGATGATCGTATTTGTCCTCCACGCCTGGGCGGCGACAAAATTTTCGCAGCCGGAGACTTAGTTCGCCAACTGTCTTTCGAGACCGGGCAGTTTCAACAACGCCCAGACAGCAACGGCGAGTCCGGCAACCCCGACAATAACGAACAGCCAGTAGGTGCCGGTGCCGATTGCGGCAAAGTTTTCGACAAACAGACCGGCTGCGGTCGCACCAGTTGCGATGAACAGCGCGTTGAAGACATTGTTGGCCGCAATCGTCTGACCGCGGGCCGCCTCCGGCACCCAGGCCTGCATCGCGGCATAGATGGGAACAATGTAAAAGCCCATCGCCGCCGACAAAACCGCAAGCATGATCGCAACCGATCCGGCATGGCCGGAAGCGAAAAACGCATCCAGGCCAGCGGCTTCGCCAGCCGGTGCTGCCGGCGGCCAGACCGGCAGCAGCAGAGCCGCCGAAGCCACCGCAATCGCAACCGCAACATGACGCAGGCTTACCTGTCCTTTCAGCGTCAAGGATGCAGCCAGTGATCCGGCGGCAACCCCCAGACACACCACCATCAGCAACAGCAGATAGACGCCATGATCAAAGCCCAGCGAATCGCGCACCAAAACCGGCAACTGAATGAGCACCAGCGATCCGCTCACCCAGAACCAGCTTGAAAGCAGCACCAGGGTCAGGATTCCGCGCAAGGCGGCAACCTTGCGCACCACCGCCACCACTGCCGTAGCCGGATTGATGCGCAGCGCCGCCTTCCAGCCGGGGCTTTCCGGCCACGGCAGTCGCAACATCATTAGCGATGCTGCAAAACCCGCCACGGCAATGCCGATGATTACCGCCGCAGTAGCGGTCGGTTCCGGTTCAGACGCACCCAAGTGGGTTCCCCATACCACGCCGATGAGTATCGCGACATAAGTCGAAGCACTTTGCAGTGAATTGCCGCCAAGCAACTCATCGCGGCGCAAAATCACCGGCAGCAGGCTGTACTTGAAGGGTCCGAAAAGCGCCGACTGCAATCCGGACAAAAACAGCGCAACCAGCAGCAGCGGCATACTTTGCATGAACAGACCGCACGCAGCCAGACTGGCGGTTGCGATCTCGCCGGACTTGATCCAGCGCACTGCAACCGCGCGATCCGGACAGGAATCGGCAAGCATCCCGGCCGCCGGTGAAAAAAGCAAGAAAGGCAGCATGAACAGCGCCACCGCCGCCTGAATCAACAAGGCTTTTTCGCCGGGCGCAGCATCACCGGCAATCGATCCGAACGCGACCATTGCGACGATCGCATTGCGCAAGACATTGTCGTTGAGTGCCCCGCCGAACTGGACGGCAAACAGCGGCCAGAAGCGCCGGCGGGCGAGCAACCCAACCAGCCTGCCAAGATCGGAACGCCGGGTGCCGGAGTTCATCGACTAGGCCAACCGGGATGTGGAGCCGAGGGGGATCGAACCCCTGACCTCAGCATTGCGAACGCTGCACTCTACCAACTGAGCTACGGCCCCTGACTTTCCGGCAGGGATTCTAGTTAATGGGCAGCGGCGGCAGCCGCACCCATGTCAAAGCGTTGCAGGCGATGGCCGCGACTTTCGTATTCAGCAACTCGCTGCCGGGCCGCCTCCCGGGCGGAATCGGCGGGTGCGACAATCTCAACCAGGCTTTGGTAAGCGGCAAAGTTGGCCGGCATTTCGTCGCAGCAGTTGATCAGGACCTCAACCGCTTCCGGCTCGCGATCACCAGTCTGGGCAAGCAGCACCGGAGTCTCGGCGGCCAGATCGTGAGTTGCCAGACAGTGGGGAATGAACGACTCCTTGTCGCAGCTCCACAGATAGCCGTCCAGATCGTTTACCCGCCGGGCCGAAGGCAGCAGCACCACCGAGCGCTGGCCGGCAGGCAGAATCTTCGAGCACAGCAGTCGCCAAATGAAGCGGTCGGCGCGAGCAACATTTTCGTAGATCCGAATCTCGGTCATTGTCGATCTAATCCAGCCGCCGTGCCTTTGCCGCCAGCCAGGTAGCCAGCAAACCCACCGGCCGGCCGGTAGCGCGCTTGTCCTTGCCCCAGGCGGAGCCGGCAATGTCTAGATGCGCCCATTTCCTGGTCTTGACAAAACGACCGAGAAAGCAGGCGGCGGTAATCGTGCCGGCAGCCCGGCCGCCGCCGATGTGCGCGAAATCGGCGTAGGAACTGGAAAGCAGCTGATCGTACTCGTCATCCAGCGGCAGCCGCCAGCACAAGTCGGCTGAGGCTTCGCCGGCGGCGACCAGCGCTTCGGCCAGATCGTCGTTGCGGGCAAACATGCCGCTCCTGTGGTGGCCAAGCGCGACCACGCAAGCGCCAGTCAGGGTCGCAGCATCAACGATTGCCGCCGGCTTGAACCTCTTTTCCGCATAAGCCAGGGCATCGGCCAGCAGCATCCGGCCTTCGGCATCGGTATTGAGAACTTCAACGCTCTTGCCGCTGTACATCTTGAGTACATCGCCGGGACGGTAGGACTTGCCGTCGGGCATGTTCTCGGCGCTGGGCACGACAGCCACGACATTGATCGGCAGCCGCATCCGGGCAACCGCAGCCAGAGTGCCGAGCACCCCGGCGGCTCCGGACATGTCGAACTTCATCTCATCCATGGCCGCACCCGGTTTCAGTGATATGCCGCCGCTATCAAAGGTCACTCCCTTGCCAACCAGCACAACCGGCGCACTGGTTGGCCGACCGCCGGCGTAGGACACGGTTATCAGGCAAGGCGGATTGGCGCTGCCCCGGCCAACGGCAAGGATTCCCTCCATGCGCAACTTTTCCAGACTCGCCTTCTTGAGCACTCTGGTGCGCACCTTTGGATGCCGGCCCAAATCCTGCGCGCAGCGGGCGAGAAAATCCGGGGTGCAGACATTCGGCGGTTGCTCGGCCAGATGCCGGGCCAGATTGCTGCCCGCCGCGATTGCCGCGCCGGTTGCCGCCGCCCGGTTCAGCCGCGCATTGCTCTTGCCGGGCAACAGCAGCGAGATGCTGTCAATGCCCGCCGATCCCGGGCGACGGCCAAGCTTGAAGCGATAGTCGCTGCCGCTGCATTGCTGCGCGGCAATCCGCACTGCCGCGGCCGGATCGATCTTCAAGCCGGCGGTAGCGGCCAGCGCGCAGCACACGCTTTTGAGTCCGGCGGCACCGGCAGCCGCACCGGCGGCTGCGGCGGCCCGGGCATACTCGGCGATGCTGCCGGAGCCGAGCCCGACGACGATCACGCACTTGGCCCGGCCGCGCCCCGGGCGCAGGGTAACTGTCCGGCCAGCGGCGGCCGAAAATTCACGGCCGGCCATCAGGGCGCTTATTCCGCCGCCGATATTGCGATCGATCTGCGCAGCCGGGCCGGTCGGCTTCTTGTCCTTTTTGATTACTCCGACAATCACCCCGGCGGCAGCCACAGTCGCGGCCGAACCGCTGACAATCCTGATCTTCACCGGCTCACTCCCGGCCGGTCCGCGATAATCCGCCTGTTGAACATGCAAGACGGATTCTACCGGAGCCGCCGCCAGCAATGATCTGGCGCCGCTCATTTCGCAGGGAGGCACTCTCCAACTCCGGGGCGATCTTTGCGCTTTTCTTCGGGCTGATCGCAATAATTTTTCTTGGCCAGCTGCTGGCCAAGAGCTCCGGCCTGTCAACCCAGGCGGTGCTCGTCCTGCTTACCTTGCAAATGTTCAAGGCGCTGCCCCAGTTGATGAGCTTTAGCCTGTTTGCCGGCCTGACTATCTGCTTCGGACGCATGTCGCGCACCAGCGAATACGATGCCTGGAGCATTGCCGGCCTGGCGGTGCGCGACTGGTATCTGGCGATCGCCCGGCTGGCAGTGCCGGCGGCAATCGTGATTGCGTCGCTTTCGTTATTTCTGGTGCCCTGGACGATCCGGATAACATCCTCCTACGGACAGGCAATCGCCGACGAAGTGTCCCTGGAAGCAACCCAGCCCGGATCGTTCGGGGAGATCGGCAAACTGGGGGTCGTCTATCACACAACTCCCGGCAGCGCCGATCAGACATTCCTGCGCGATGTATTCATATCCCGCGAGATAACCCCCGAACAAACCCAGATCATCATGGCCGAAAAGGTGCGCACCGACGATCCGGACAATCCGCTGCGCAGCATGGATATGGAAAAGGGCGCCACCTATGTAGTCGATCTGGTCGCCGGCAAGGTAACCGAATTTGAATTCGGCCAGGCCGCCTACCAAATCGGCGGCGAAACCCGGCAGGCCATTGAACACCGCTTGCGCGCCCAGCCTTCGCTCGAATTGCTGGGCAGCGACGATCACCGCGATCAGGTTGAATTTTTCTGGCGCTGCACCCAGCCGCTGGCAGCGCTGCTGCTGGCGCTGCTTGCTTTCGCCGGCGGCCGGGTCAATTCGCGCTCCGGGCGCGAGTACAAGACCTTTTTCACGGTGCTGGGATTCTGGCTGTACATGTCGGTGGTAGGGCTGTGCAAGGAATTGGGTTTCCGATCCGATCTGGCACCGGCAATGGCGGCGCTGTTGCCGCCGGCGCTGCTGGCGCTGCTGCTGGCAGTAGTTTCCCGACGCATGACCCGCCGCCGATGACCTCGATCCTGCTTCGCTACGCGTTCCGGCGCCTCAGCGCCCTGATCGGCCTCGTGCTGCTGGCGTTCATGTCTTTTATGCTGGTGTTCTCGTTTCTGGAACGAATCGGCGACGACAACGCACCCGGCACCTTGCAGGTGCTTTGGGATGTTGCCCTGCTTATCCCCGGACTGCTGATAAAGCTGCTGCCGCCGTGTTGCGCGATCGGCAGCGCGGTTGCGCTGGCGCGCCTTGATCGCCGCCGGGAACTGCTGGCCATGCGCCTGCACGGAATCACTCGCGCCCGGCTCGCCCGCTGGCTGGCCGCGGCAAGCATCGTCTGGATGGCCGCCTATTTGCTCAATTCGGAAATAGGGCTGGCGGCAAGCGCCGAGCAAATCCGGGAAAACACTGTGCGCAGTTCCGGCTCCTTTCTCGATCACCAGGATGATCTGTGGATCAGGCAGGATGACAAATACATCCGGATCAAGAACATCTCCGCCGCTGGCCGGCTGCTGCACGGAATTACCGAATTTGGCGCCGCAACCGGCAGACTTACCGAAATACTCGACGCCCAGGGTGCCGCCCACAACGAAAACGGCTGGACGCTGCGTTCGATAACCATGCTGAAGCGGGATGAATCCGGCCGCTGGCTGACTTCCCGCACCGATACAATGGCCTGGAACACGCGCCTGGATCCAGAAACTGTTGAGTCGTTCAATCTGGCACCGGACAGCCTGTCGATGCTGC
>JAPORI010000261.1:0-3098 GCA_026710225.1 Betaproteobacteria bacterium | reverse complement strand
ATCCGCTTCCAGCGCTCGCTGTGGAACCGCATCGCCGATCTGCTGGCCATACCGCTGCTAATCATGACCGGACTGTGGGCGGCCAGCTTCGCGGCCAGGCCGCGCGACGAGGTGGTGAAGCGGGCTGCCGGCTTTGCCACTGTCGGCGGGGTTGCCTACTATTTCAGCACCGTAATCATCAGACAGACTGCCGTCGAGGCAGACTGGCCAGCCGCAGCCGGACCGCTGCTGCCGGTGCTGGCAATTGCGCTGCTGGTGGCGCTGCGCTTGGCGCCCCGGCAAAATTCCGGCTAGCATTCAGGAGAATTTGGTGAAACTCATAGACATCTGGGGCAGTTTCTTGTCCTTCAACTTTTGCCGCCGAGGATATGTGTCGCCCATTGCCAAAACATCCACGGTGAGCCGCAGGACAGAAAAAATCACTGTTTTATAATAACTTCGGCAAGCAAGAGGACGACTTCTATTTGTTTTGCGAACTGCGCCAAGAATACAAGGACTATTTGGGACTGTAAAAAATATCTGGCACAATGATATTGACCTTACCCCAAGGTTGACTCCTGCCCCGAAAGTTGGAGCACCCGCAAGTAGAATCCCAGCAACTCAGAAGACTCAAAAGCCGTGAAAACCATCAATATGGACATCCTTTCCTCACCCTGGACTACACCCCACCACCGAAGCTCCATCGGCAATCACCGCTGGTTTGCCATCGGTGATGTCCACGGCCAGGACGCCGTTTTTGAAGTTGCCCTCAAAACACTCTCAGCCATCACCGATACCCCTTTCTCCCTGGTCCTGCTGGGCGATCTTATCGACCGCGGGCCAAATTCCCTGCGATGCCTGGAACTTGCCGAACAAGCACAAGACATCAGCGGCGCAACCTCCGTTGTCAAACTTCCGGGAAACCATGAACTCATGATGCTCGATTTTGCGCATAACCGCGATGAAGCTGACATCTGGCTGGATAATGGCGGCTACGAGACACTGGAAAGCATGAAGCCGCGGACAGGGCCAATAAAAACCGTGCCAGACATCATCAAGGCCATCAAAACCACTACGCCTGCGTATTGGCTCAATGGTGACTTTCCAACCCACGCGCGCATCGGCGATTATGTCTTTGTTCATGGCGGCATCTCCCCCCACCAGGATACAGCCTCCTTCCTGGCAAAACCAGCAGAAAAAGCCCGATTGCAAGCCATGGATGGCGAACACTGGGCCTGGATGCGCGGGCATTTCCTCCGATACCCGGGAAGTTGGCCCAATAACCAGCGGCTGACCGTTGTACACGGCCACACCCCCGCATACGGAAGCCACATCATGTCTCCACCGGAATTCAAAAAATGCCTTTTCCCCGATGGCCGCCGTCGTGTCTGCCTTGATGGCGGGGCTACCATAATCCCCCAACTTCTCATCGGAGAATTTTTTGAAAACAGCGTGCGCGTGCACACGCCATGCGAAACCAGCAAGTCGCCTGTTCTGGTTTGGTGATTAAGGACAGCGTGCGCGCGCTACGCAAAACTTCCGGCTAGCGTTCAGTCAACTCCCTGACCAGAGCCGGCAGCGATTGCAGGGAAGCTTCCGTAATCCGGCAACTGGCACGATCGGCCAGTTGCACCCGGTCACACACTCCGGCAAACTGAATGAAGATCGCTCCGGCATCGACGGTCACAGCATCGTTGGCTCCGTCGCCAACCATGATCATCTTCTTGGCGCCGGCCTTTTTGGCCAGACGGGTGCACAAGAGTGCCTTGCCGTTTGGTGCAACCAGCAGACTCTCATCATCGTAGCCGACATAACTGCCGTCTTCGGCAAACCTTACCGGCACCGCGTGCACCTGCATACCCGGCACTGCCATGGCATCGACAAAAGGCTTCACCGCCGGCTCGAGACCGGCTGAAAGTACCGCAACCATGCATCCGTCTTCAACCAGTTGGCGCAGCGCCGCAGCCGCGTGCGCAACTTCGGTCGCGCGGTAACGCTCAGCCAGCCAGGCAAGTGCCTTTCGGTTTGGCTGCACTATCTGCATCCGCTGGGCAAAGGCGCTGGCAAGATCGGTCTTGCCGCCCATCGCCTGTTCGGTGATCGCAGCCACCTGCGGCCCGAGGCCGGCAGCGGTGGCCAACTCGTCTATTCCCTCAATGGCAGTTAATGTGCTGTCGCAATCTACGAAGACTGCGGTGTCGGGCATTCTGCTAGAACTTGATCGACAATATCTCGCCCACTTCGGCAATCCTGCTTATCGCCTTGTGAGTGGCATCCGGCAGCGGCTTGCTTATCCCAATCAGGGCGGCAGCCCGGCCCGAACGGGAAGACTGGCCGACATGCATGTTGGTTATGTTCAGGCGCTGCCGGGCAAGCTGGGCAGCGATCTTGGCGACCACTCCCGGCCGGTCATCGTGCTTGGTAATAAGCACATGCCCAGACAGCGGCGTTTCCAGCGCGCAATCATCGAGCCGCACCAGATGCGGAGCCTTCCCGCCCAGCAGGGTGCCGGCAACCGAACGGGTCTGGCGGCCGACGGAAACCTGCAAACTTACCAGACCGGCAAAGCCGCTGGCGCGCATCTTCTTGGTCGCCTCGCACTTGATGCCGTGATTGTCAGCCACCCGCACCGCATTGACCTGGTTTATCGGGGTTGCAAAGGAGTCCTCCAAAATCCCGATCAGGGCTGCATTCAGCAGCAATACTTCGGACAACTCGGCCGCATCGCCTTCCAGTTGCAGGCTGACCTGTTTGATCTTGGAGCCGACCGCAGCGGCCATGATCTTGCCGAGAATGCGCGCCAGTTCGCAGTATGGCTGCGCCTTGATAAGTTCGTGCTGACCAAAGCGCGGGATGTTCACCGCGTTAATTGCCTCGCCGGTGGCAAAGAAGGTTACCATCTGGTTGGCAATCGCCGCCCCGGTGGCCGCCTGAGCCTCGTGGGTGGACGCGCCCAGATGGGGTGTGAACACCGTGTTCGGTGCGGCAAGCAGCGGATTGTCGGAGTCCGGCGGTTCGCTGGCAAACACATCAATTGCCGCGCCGGCGATCTTCTTGCCGGCCAGAGCACTGGCCAGCGCCTTCTCGTCAACTATGCCGCCGCGGGCGCAGTGAAGCAG
>JAPORI010000025.1 GCA_026710225.1 Betaproteobacteria bacterium | reverse complement strand
TGGCCAGGGCAAGTTCAAAAAATCCGTGGGCGGAAACTCCCAGCCGCAATCGCTTGGCGGCGATCAGTTCCAGATCGGCCCGGCCAAGATCCTGCTGACCTAGATGCACTCCGTACACTCCGTCGGTTGCCGCCGCAACTTGCCAATGATCATTTATGAACAGGCGCAACCGGCCGCCAGTTGCGGCCGCCGCGGCCGCGCAGGCCGCGGCAATTTGTCCCGGCGACTGATTCTTGATTCGCAACTGGGCGCTGGTGAATCCCTGTCGGGCAAAATCGCCGATCCTGACCGGATCATCGGTGATCGGACACACGCCCAGTGGTTCTTCCAGCGGCAGGAAATCGCAGCCGGAATTGTCGATCCAGCCAGCCTCAACCTGCGGCAGCAATTGCGGATCGGCAGCCGGCGATTTCGAGCCCTGGCAGTGACTGGCTGATTGCATCTTGCCGACGATTATTTCCTCGGCAAGCGGCAAAAATGCCGGACACTTATCGCCAGTACCGGCGGCGGCAATCGCCGAACTGAGCGTACAGCCGCTGCCGCGGCGGCCGGTTCCGAAGCGACGACCGGTGGCGATGAAGTTTGCATCTGCATCAGCGCTAAACAACATGTCCTTGACGACATCCTGATTATCCGGTGCCGCGTCGGTGATTAGCACCTGCGCAAAACCGGCGGCCAGCAATGCCGAACCGGCCTCAGCCGGAGCGGCGGATTCACAAAGGTCAGCCAAAAAGCGCGCTTCAGACAAGTTGGGGGTAATCAGGTCACAGGCGTCGGGCATTTCCTGCATGAATGCCCGGCGCCAGGCAGTATCCGCCCAATTGCCGCCGGCAGTCGGACCGCAGACCGGATCAACTATCCGCAGACCGGCAAAGCCGGCCAGCAGACCAGCAACGGTTCTAATCGAATCGGCATCGGCCAGCATCCCCACCTTTACCGTCGCGTCGGCCATTTCGCCGCTGTCCTCCCGGCAGGCGCTGGCAAACTGCGCGGCCAGCAACTGGGCACTGGTCGGCTGCACAGCCAGTAGCCCGTCTTGCGAAGTCTGGGCGGTTATCGCAGTGATCACCAGCCGCGGCTGGCCGCCCAGCGCGCGCACCGCCGCCAGATCGGCGGCAATCCCGGCACCGCCGGAAGAATCGCTGCCGGCAAACACAATTACCGGCCGCCGGCCGCCGGATTTCCCTAGGGCTGCCAGTTCTTTTTCCAGGCCCGGTAGACAAGATTCGGGTAGCGGGCCTGACCCAGTGATCCGTTGTAGCGCCCCAGAGCACGGAAGTAATCGCCTTGCTCAATGTCCAGATAGTGGCGCAAAATGGTGGTGCCGTAGCGCAGATTGGTGCGCAGATCAAAAAGACTGTGATGCTCGGAGCCAATCAGTTCAACCCAAAACGGCATGACCTGCATGTAGCCGCGGGCACCGGCGGTCGAGATGGCATATTTGCGAAAGGCGCTTTCGACCTGAATCACCGCCAGCACCCACTGCGGATCGAGGCCGGCCCTGAGCGATTCGTAATGAACCGTGCGCAGGAATTCCAGATTGCGCCGTCCGTCGCGCAGAATCGATTTCTTGGGCAGCAGCCGGTCCAGGCGGCTGCGCATTTCCGAAATCCACAGGATGTCCTCCTGAGAGGTGAACAGCGGTGAATTGACGCCCAGATCGGACACATCCGGAGCAAGATCGACATGCATCTTCTGGCGCAACTGCCGGTACAACTCATCGTTGGCCGCCGCACCCGCTCCGGCTGCCAGCACCAGCGCGAGCGCGCCGGCACGACTCATCCGGCAAACCAGACGACGGGCAGATGCAAAATACATGGCAAAGATGGCGCAAGAATCCTAAAACGGCAATTTTCGCGCATCCGCACCGCTAGAATCCAGTTTTTCCCTATTTTTTCTCTCCAAGCGCTTGAATTGATGGGCAGGCAGACCCGCAAAAAGACAGACTCGGCCGAAATCGCAATCGCCTACGATTTCGACGGCACCCTGTGCGACCAGCCGATGCAAAACTACCGGCTGCTGCCGGAACTCGGCTATCCGGACGCTGCCGCAATCGAGCGTTTCTGGCAGCGCTCCAACCGCATCGCCAGGCAGGAGAAAGCCGATCCGATCTGCGTGTACATGCACGAGTTGCTCGCCGCCGCCGAGCGCCGCGGCCGGCCGCTGACCCGCAACCTGCTTGAGCGCTGCGGCAAGGCGGTGCAACTGCGGCCCGGATTGACCGGCCGGGGCAACTGGTTTGCCCGGACTGCGAAAATGGCAGCCGGCCGCGGCTACCGGCTGCGCCACTACATCATTTCCTCCGGCCTGGCCGAAATAATTGCCGGCACTGAAATCGCAAAATGGTTTGCTCCGGATCGAATCTTCGCTTCAGCCTATCTTTACGATTCAGCCGGTCGGGCGCAGGCACCGGCCTGGACGATCAACCACACCACCAAGACTCAGTTTCTGTTCAGGATCAACAAGGGAATCCTTGATTTGGGCAATGACTCCGGCATCAACAACTATGTGCCGGAACCAATTCGGCCGGTGCCGTTTTCCCGGATCATCTTCATCGGCGACGGAGCAACTGACATTCCCTGCTTTAGCATCGTGCGCAAGCAGGGCGGCTTTGCGCTTGCGGTGTTTGCCGCCGATGCCCTGGCCGCCTCCCACGACCAGATTACCGGGCTGATCAACGACAAGCGCATCGACGGAGTCGCCGGCGGCGACTTCCGGGCTGGCAGCACCTTGGAGCGGCTGCTGGGGCGAATAATTGACGAGATAGCAACTGCGCCGGCAACCGGCCGGTAAAATGACTAGAATCCCTGCCCAATGAATCCGCAGCGCCGAACCAGACTGCCCAAAGCCAGTTGGCTGGCCGCGGTCTGGCTGATCATCCAGATGCCAGCGGCCGGCATTGCCGGCTGGGACGAGAATTTCGCCGATGCCCTGACTGGCTACCTGCATGCCGCCCACGACCGGCCGCAAAAGGCGGTGGCACTGCTGCTCAAGGCAGCCCGGGCAACCGGCCAGCCGCAACTGTACGAGCACGCCGCCGAACAGGCGCTCATCGTCAACGACATGCACCTGATTAGCGTAATCAGCAACGAGTGGTACGACAGCGGCGGCGGCGTTCCGGCCCTGCGCCTGTACGGAAACGTCCTGATTCGCAGCAACGGTTATCCGAGCGCTGCCGGTCTGCTCGCTCGCATAGCCGAGGAGGGCGGTGCCCGGGAGGTTTATCGCACCATCGTCAGCACCCTGCCCAAGACCCGGGACGGGCGCCTTGTCCAGCGCGCCTCGGCGGCGATGGCGGCCGCCCATCCGAAGCAGTTGCGGGACGCAACCTACTGGGCGCATCAGGCGCTGCTGTTTTACTACGGCAACGCGCAGGATCTGGCCGAGGAAGCGGCCCGGCTGGCACTGGAAGAGGATCCGGCCAGCCCCGATGCTCTGGCCGCAGCGCTGCTGGCCAAGTTTGATTCACCGGTGCTAATCGCCGATCGCTTCGCTCAGGCGCTGGGTGCCGATCTGGGCTCGGCGCTGCTGGCATTCAGGTTCTGGCAGGAGAGTTTCAAGACCAGTTACGCGGCACTGCCGGAAGACTATTCGCTCTGGCTGCAGGCTGAGCCGGAACAATCCCGGCTGCGGGCTACGGCTTTCATGATCGAGCATCAGCAGCCGGAGCGGGCGCTGACCGAACTCGGTCAACTCGACTTTCACTCTCCCCGGATAGACTACGCTCTGGCTTTGCAAATCGAGGCGCTGCGCCAACTGGAAAGGGAGGATGCAATTGATCAGCTGCTCGAGCAGGCGGTGGACGCGGTGCCGCCGGCGCACATCGGGCCGGTAGCCCATCTGGCGGCGCAGCGAATCGAGAAAAAAAGCGGATCGCAGGCCGCCTTTGAATATCTGGCCGCAGTAAAGACCCCGCAGCCGGTTGACCGACTGCTTGAACTGACCGCCCATTATGCGGCCCGAGCAGAGCAAATCGAAACCGCCGAACAAATCCTGCGTGAATTGGTCGGGCGCAATCCGGACAACGCCAACTTCCTCAATTCGCTGGGCTACCTGTATGCCGATTACAACTTCAATCTGGAAGAGGGCGAGATGCTGCTCAAAAAGGCGCTGGAAATGGAGCCGGAAAGTCCGGAAATCATCGATTCGTACGGGTGGATACTGTTCAGGTTGGGCCGGCTCGAGCCGGCGCTGCTCATGCTCAAGCGCTCCGAACAGATCTTTCTGGCCCGGGGAGAGCCGGCTCCTGGCGAGGTGATCGCCCACATCGGGGAAGTCTACTGGGCGCTGGGAATGCGGGCTCGGGCAATAGCGACCTGGCAGAGCGGTCTGAAGAACTTCCCGGAAGACGAGTACCTGCTCGAAACCATTCGGCGCTATGAT
>JAPORI010000196.1 GCA_026710225.1 Betaproteobacteria bacterium | reverse complement strand
CATTACCAGCTTCCGGCGGCTGATAGCCGCCTGCTAATCCGCTCGCGGCGGCGGACTGTTGCCAGTTTGACACTTGCCGGCCGGTTTTGCCGGCTTGGGCGAGGGGTAAAAAGTCTGCTTTTCACTTTTTGTGCTAAAATGAGACTTTCTTTTCCTCAAATGTTGGCTATGAATTCAGGATTTGTCTTTGCCAGAGCGGTCTGCGCCTCTTGCGTAGCCGGGCTGGCCATGTTGCTGCCCGCTCAGGCTGCCGGCCCGCTGGTTGATGTTCAGTGGCTTGGCGAGCATATCAATGACTCCCGGCTGGTTATCATTGACCTGCGCAAGAAAGAAGACTTCGAGGCCGGGCACATCCCCGGCGCGGTCAACGCCACTTACGGCGAATTCGGCTGGCGGGACGAGGTCGACGGAGTAGTCGGCCAACTGCCGGATGCGCCCAAGCTCTATGTGCGGGTTGGCATCCTTGGCATAAGCCAGGAAAGCGATGTTGTGATCGTTCCCTATGGGGAAGACGGCACCGACATTGGCGCCGGCACCCGCGTCTACTGGACCCTCAAGGTTTTGGGCCACGAGGATGTTCATTTGCTCGACGGCGGCTTCCGCAGCTGGAAGCAGGCCGGTCTCGAACTGGAAACCGGCGAGGTGCCCCCCGAAACTGTCGGTCCCTACGGCGGGGATGTTGACAACATGAGCCTGCGGATTGACAGTGAACTGTTGCAAAAGCAGATCGAGGCGGGCAACTTCATTCCGGTTGACGCCCGGCCCTATGAGCAGTGGAGCGGCCAGGAAAAGCATCCCAAGGCGAGAATTCCCGGTGCGATTCCGACTGCGCTGCGCCTGCCCTATGAAGAGCTTGTCGATCCGGAAACCGGCCTGTTTCGCTCGGCCGAACAGATAGAGGCGGTTGCCAAGAAGTATGGACTGGAACTTGATGGCAAAAAGCCGCTGGCCGCCTACTGCAACACCGGTCATTGGGCGTCGATTGCCTGGTTTGCGCTGTCGGAGGTGGTCGGACGCAAGAATGTCAAGTTGTATGACGGATCGATGGTTGCCTGGACGCAGGATTCGGATCGTCCGCTGATAAACGCCCCCACCCGTCTTGAGCAACTGATAGAAAGGATACTGGGCGGCGGGTAGAAATCCGGCGCCGTGTCCGCACCCGCAACCCTTGCTCAGCAGAAAGCGAGTTTTTCCTTTTCCGGGCGCCTGCTGGCGGCCGTTTCCTCCTTTGTTGTCGTTGCAGTTCCGGTAGTCGCAGTTGCGTGGTTTGCAAGCGTTCGCAACAGCCAGTTGCTGCTTGCCGGGGCGCTGATCGGAGCAATGCTTGCCTATAGCGGTGTCGGCTTTGCCGGCTCCTGGCGGCGTTTGGTGGTCGGGCGCAACGGGCGCGGTTTTGCCGCTACCTTGCTGCTGCTGGCTCTGGCAACTGCGCTTTTCGTTCCGGTTTTGAATTCATGGGATCAGGTCGCTCCTTCCCGAGGTCCCGTCGGTGCGTCGCTGCTGGTTGGTGCGCTGATTTTCGGGATTGGAATGCAGTTGGGCAGCGGCTGCGGATCGGGAACGGTGATTGGCGCCGGCAGCCGTTCCACCCATTCGATCATGGTGCTGCTGTTTTTCATTCCCGGTTCGCTGCTGGGCGCGCTGCATCTGCCCTGGTGGGTTGACTTCGGCCCTGCGGCGACGGTTGATCTGGCCGCCAGCCTGAGCCCGGCTGGTGCGGTTGCCATCCAGTTGGTCGCTCTGGCGCTGATCGCGCTGCTGGTCCTGTGGCGTTGTGGGGCCAGCAATTTCCTGCCCAGTGTGCGCATGGTTTTTGGCTGTCTGGCGATTGTCGGGGCGGCGCTGATCATCTTGCACATATCGGGGCGAATGTGGAGCGTTACCTTTGCCTATTCATTGTGGGGAGCCAAAGCCGCCGAACTTGTCGGCATCGACATGTCATCCTATGTCTTCTGGCAGTCTCCCTATGCTTCAAAAGCTCTGAGTCAGGCGCTGTTGGCCGACGTTACGACAGTCACCACTCTGGGGCTGCTGGCCGGGGCTGCGACAGTGGGAATCTGGAAGCCGGTCAAGCCGCGTCCCTACCGCCTGCGTGAATTCCAGGCGGCGGTGCTTGGCGGTCTGCTGATGGGCTACGGTGCCCGTCTTGCCTTTGGCTGCAACATCGGGGCGCTGTTTTCCGGGATTGCCTCGGCTTCCCTGCACGGCTGGATATGGTTTGCGGTTGCCTGGTGCGGATCGCTGATTGGCATCGCCCTGCGGCCGCGCTTCGGGATGGCCAACTAGAACCAATTTGCCGGTGAACGGATTCGGACAGTCAATAGTCAAGTTGGCCGGCTTGCTGCTGCTGCTGGCTTTGATCGTGCTCGATCACGCCAGCCGTCCCGGCCTGGATCACGATGCGCTTGAGCAGCGGCGGGCATCGGGTGTCTTTCAGTGTGCACCCTGCGGTCAGGCCTGCGAAGCTCCTGCGGCTGCTGATGTTGACCAGCCAATCTAGGCCGGACATTGCCGGCAATGCTACAATGACGATTGAGAGATAGAATGCTGGCCAACCCTCAATACGACAATTCGGGCCGGCTCAGGCATCTGCTTACCGTTGAGGGAATGCCGCCTGGCCTGGCCAACGAGATTTTCAGCCGGGCCGGATCGTTTCTGGAGCCGGGAGCCGGCAACATTGCCAAGCGTCCGCTGCTTGGCGGTCGGCTGCTGATCAACGCTTTCTTCGAACCGTCCACCCGCACCCGGCTGGCCTTTGAAATAGCGGCCAAGGCGCTCGGTGCGGAAGTGGTCAACTTCGATGCGGTCAGTTCTTCGCTGGCCAAGGGCGAAATATTTGCCGACACCGTCCAGACCATCATTGCCTTGGGTGCCGACATCGTGGTGGTCCGTCACGCCGCCGCCGGTGCCGCCCGGCAGCTGGCCAGCATCGCACCCGCGCAAGTGAGCGTCATCAATGGCGGCGACGGCTGTCATGCTCACCCCACCCAGGCGCTGCTTGATGCGTGGACAGTGATGCGCGGCTGCGGCCGGATCGAGGGTCTGCGCATCGTTTTGGTCGGCGATATTCTCCATTCGCGGGTTGCCCGTTCCGACATCCATCTGTTTTCGGCTCTGGGTGCCGGTCGCATAGTTGTGTGCGGACCGGCTTCGCTGGTGCCCCGGCAGTTCGAGCAACTCGGGGTCGAGGTCGAGCATGATCTTGACAAGGCGGTGCGGAGCGCGGATGTCGTGATTGCGCTGCGGCCGCAGCTTGAACGGATGCACGGCCAGTACTTTGCCTCAGCCGGCGCCTATCTGCGCGATTATGGCATCACCAAAAGCCGCATGGCCGCAGCTGCGCGCAAGGCTCTGCTTTTGCATCCGGGGCCGCTCAATCGCGGAGTTGAAATCGTCTCCGATGTAGCCGACGGACCGCAGTCGCAGATTCTCAATCAGGTTACCAACGGCGTTGCGATTAGGATGGCGGTGATGACCTTGCTCGCCGGGATCGATATTTAGATGGCCCGGATTGCGATTAAAGGTGCAACCTTGCTCGGTGCCGGTAGCCGGCCAGCGCGTGCGGATATCTTCATTGACAAGGGCAAGATAGTTGCTATCGGACGCCAGCCGCGCTCATTTACCGGAGCACGCAAGATAGATGCCGCCGGTTTGCACGCAGCACCGCCGCTGCTTGATCGAATGGCGGTTGCTGCACCGCCATCAGCGCTGACGCTGGCTGCCGCCGTGGCCGGCGGCAGCGGCAATGTTTTGTTGCGCTGTGCACCGGCCACGGCACCGGCTGCGGTGCGCTGCCATATGCTGGCGCCGCTGCTTGACGAGGATGGCGTGGTTGGAGACTTGCCGGCATCAGCCCGAGCCGGATGTTGCGGATTCTGGTTGTCTTCGCATCAACTGGACAAGCCGGAAAGCTTGCTCAGAGCGATGCGCATCGCAGCTTCCTGCGATCTGCCGGTGGTCGCCGACCCCCGCATCAGGCAACTGGGCGCCGAGGCGCGTCTGGCCGCCGGTGTCAAGGCGCTGCGTCTCGGGCTGGCGGGAATGCCGCAAGCGGCTGAAGCTGCGGCAGTGGCGCTTTTGATCGAATGCGCTGCCGAAGCCGGCTGCCGGCTGCATCTAGCCGGCATATCCTGTCAGCGCAGCTTGCGTTTTCTGGCGGCCGCCAAGAGCGCCGGCGAAGCGGTTACCGCCGATGTCCAGGCGGCCAATGTCCTGCTTGATGAGGATGATGCCGCTGATTTCTCCTTGCGTCATCTGGTGTATCCGCCCCTGCGCAGCGCCCAAAACCGCAAGGCGTTGGCTGCGGCGCTGGCTGCCGGAGTGATAGATGCAATGGTTACCGGTCATGATGATGTGCCTGCCGAGCGCGAAAGCGAACTGTTT
>JAPORI010000264.1 GCA_026710225.1 Betaproteobacteria bacterium | reverse complement strand
CCGGCAAGCTTGTAGCCGGTCAATCCGGTGTTGTGCTGCTGCATTTCCAGATTGCCGGTCTTGAGCACAAAGTTGGTGGTGCGGCGCTGGTTGGGCACTGCATCCGGCTCCGGCAGCGATCCGGCGGCGGCATCCACCGCCAGTTGCTTGACCGCCGCGTCCATTTGCCCGGTTCGATCCTTGCCGGACTTGCAGTTGAAGCAGGCGCTGCGGCCGAGCAGGTTGCTCAGCAGCGCCACCCGCGCTGCCAGCTTGTAGGGTTCGTTGCCGCCGCGGCGGTGACTGCCGCTGGAAAATATCGCCTTGATCTGACCGACCACAGTGCGGATCGCCTCCGCGCGCCGTCCGGCATCGTCAAATGCGGTCTGCTGGCGCTGGCTGCTGCCGTCAAGACGGGAAGCGGCGCTGACCATGACCTGGGTTGCTTCCGGCACTGCCTCGCCGCGACCGCCGCCTTCCAGCCAGGCGAGCATCCGGCCGGCTTCGCCGCCGACTGCATCGATTTGATTTGGATCGCCGATCATCGCAGTCAGCGATTCCCGGTTGAGCCGATCGGCATCCTGCCAGCCCATGAATGGCTTGGCCAAGCGCTGCTTGACACTGCTGCCGACTGCATAGGCGTTGACCCCGAAATTGAACATGCGCGGCCGGACGGTTACCTGCACTTCCCGGCTGTTGCCGTAGCCGTCGTCGATCCTGGCGGTGAACGGCTTTTGGGCCAGCGCGTTGAGCGCCGCAATCTGATTGGCCAGATAGGTCCTTTCGGCCTCCTTGTTGCCGGTCTCGCGCAGCCGGTCGGGAGTGACCAGCGAAACCGAATCCAAATCAACGGTTACTTCCCGGTCGATCAGCGCCCGCGAGAGCAGCACCGGATTGGCAACCACCGCAGCGGTTGCCAGTTCGCGAGCGGCATTGAAATTGGCGCTGCTTCGAGCGCGCTCGGCGGCTAACTGCAGCACCTGGCTATCGCCGGAGCGAATCAGCTCAACGGATCGAGCAAGCAAGGTGCCGATCCCCATCCGCCCTTCACCATAGCGCTGCCTTACCAAATCCAGCCACTGATCGTCTGCAGCCAGCGTCTCGCCAATCAGATCGCGCAACTTCGCTTCCGGCATCTTGACCAGCTCATCGGCAACGATGCCATAACTGTCGAGAATCCCGTGCCGCAAACCGGCAAACACCACTTGATCATTCTCGTTGACGATCTGGCTGTGCGCCAGATTGGCTGTGTGCCGACCCTGGGTGCGATTGCCGCAGGCAACTCCCAGACCCTGATAGCTCATCCGCAAATTGGCCTCGGCAAACTGCGGACCCGGGGTGATGGTGCTGGTCAACTTGTGCAGCCGACCGTTTTCGTCTATATCGTGAAAGGACGAATTGATCTGCGCCCAGCCGGCGGACGCGAGCAAATCGGCGGACGCTTCCGCATAGCGGGCGTTGAAGTCGGAAAAAAAGCGCGCCAGGCCCGGGTTATTGCTCACCAGATGATCGATCTGCAGCCTGAACAACTGCGTCTCGCTAAGCTGACGGTGAAATTCCGGCAGCGGCTCGCCGGCGGCCAGTGCATTTCTTATCGGCCGCTCATGGCGGGACAGATCCTTTTTCTTTACTCCGCCGGACGCTACCTTGTCCGGATCAACCCGGCCGGCCTTAGCCTCATGCAAAGCCGCCTGCCGGGCTGACGCCCGGCGGTCAAGCTGCCCGATAAGATCATCCAGGGCTTTCTCTTCAGCCTCGCTCAACTGCGCATTGCCACTGGCAATCTCGTCGGTGATCCTGGTAGCGGCAAGAATGTTGGCGCTCGCCTGCCGGAAAGCGTTTTCGCTGCGCGCCAGCAGCGAATTGGCAACCACCTCGTTGACCGCACCGCGCCCGTCGTCAAGGGCGGCGGCTCGATCAGCGGCCAGCAACTCGATGCGCGCCGCTTCACCACCGAGAGCATCAGCGATCTTCACCAGCAGGGTGTTGAGCTGCAGCCGCTGCCCTTCATTCAGATCGACACCCCAGACCTGCGCCTTGAGCAGCAGATCCTCCTGCAACAGCCGCAGGTCTGATACCAGATCGCCGGCAGTTGCGGAAAGTTGTTCGATGCCCTCCTCGCTGCCGATGTCGATTGCATCGATTTGCCGGCGAGCATCATCAACGAATTCAAGCCGGGAAAGCAGCGACGCGCTCTGATCCTGATTGAGGATTTGCTTGGCAACCAGCCGGCCGGCCAGATCAGCGGCGCTGCTGGTTGAATTGGCGCGCACCTCGTCTTCATTTACCGGCAGGGCGCTGAAATCACCGTAGACGGAAACTTTCTGCTGCTGTGCCAGCAACTCGGCGGCCGCGGCCTGTTGATCAAACGGCACCGAGCTGGCTTGCTGATCGCTGGCAACCTTGCCCAGATGAGCAGCGGTGCAAAAATCGTAACTGATGCCTTCGAGTTTCGGCACCCGATCCGCTCCGATCGATACCGTCGCCTCGGTATGCCAGTGCGACTGATTGGCATTGAGCGGCCGCAGTTCGCCGGCGCGCTGCTCGCCGCTAAGCTGGCTGCTGCTGCGGGCGATTACCTGATAGTTGCCCTCGGCGCTTTTTTTGATCATGAAGCCGAGCAGCTCCTTGTCGTGCACCGGCGCCGCATCGCTACCGGTAATCCCCCGGGCGGCCAGATCTACATCGGCCGCCTGGGCAACCCGCCGGGTAGCCGCCCGGGAAACCGCCAGACAGGCCTGCTCATCGCCGCCGCAAAAATCCAGCAGCCGCTCGGCGGCCAGTTTGGTCACACTGTCATCATCAAGCATCCCGTCCAGATGCGGGGCGACCAGCCACTGACAGCGGCCGTCCTCATTTTCAAGCAGGCAGCATTTGTGCGCGGCCTCATTGACAAAGTCGCGGCTTACCTGACCGTGAATCCGGCTGGCCGGATCCCGGTTGAGATTGGGTTCGGCAAACAGTTCAAAGTCCATCCGCAATTCGGCGATATCATCAGCGGTGAATTTGCCCGCCTGCTGGAAGCGGCCGGCATCAAACTGGCGGGCGAAGTCATCGACCGCCTGCCGGGCCTGCTTGTGATCCTTGTTGCCCGGAGTGCCGGGTGCGACCGCGAAAAACTTCTGCAACTGCGCCAGTTGCCGGCCGGTTTCAAGAATCGTGTGCGCCGCCGCCGGACGATCGCGCAAGTCGATTCTGCCAATGCCCTCGCGCAGGGCGTGCCGCAAGGCGGCGACTGCCGGCGACGCCAGGCGGGTTGCAATCCGGTTGCGCTGGGCGGCAGTCAAGCCGGCGAGCGCCTTGTGCAGCTGCCGGTCAAACTCACGCTCGTAGACGGCGCGGCGCGGATCACCGGATGGCTTGGTGCCGACCGTCTGAGCCAGACCGCGCAGCAAGTCGGCGCCGGTTGACTTTTTCGCAACCAGGATCGCAACCAACTGATTTGCATCATTTACCGGACCGTTGCCGGCCGGAGCAAAGGCAGCCGCCGCGCTCGCGCTCGGCACACTTCGGGTGGCTTGCGAGATCGCGCCGGCAAGATGCACGCCGCTGGGCTGGGCACAATTCCTTTTGGTAACCGTCGGCTTCCTCTCCTTGACTGAGGCGCTTTTATCCAAGCCTTCAGGCCGCGGCGAAACATCGACCTTGATCGATGAAGCCTTTGGTGCCGGATCTACCATCTTGCTGCCTCCTTTGCTGATTGCTGGCAAAGAACCCTACGGGGTGCTTTGCCGATCTGCTGCGACCGGATCATTGATCTTGCTGGCCGGCGGCAGCGCGTCATCGAGCCGGTAACCGAAGCGACCGCTGCTGGCATTGTGGAACTCGGAGTTGCCGGTGCGCAAAAGATACTTGCCCAGCTGCCGCCCATCGCTGGCAGCATCCGCACGCAAGTCGTCGCCGGCGGCAAGTGCAGCAGCCAGCTGCTTTACCCGCGCGTCAAGATTGCCGCTGCGGGCGTTGCCGCTTTCACAACACACCGAAGTCTTGTCGCCAAGCAAAAAGCTCAGCAGCGCCAGCCGCACCGGAACCTGATAGGGATCGCCGCCGGAGTTCTGCCAGTGGCTGCCTGAAACAAGCAGCCGCTTGATCTGATCAACCAGCCGGCGGATTGCTCCGGCGCGCTGCCCCCTAGTGCCGAAAGCACTCCCGTCGGCGGTGCCGGCATCGGCTTCCAGTTCGGCAACGCGCTGCGCGGCTGCGCCACCGATCTCTTCATTGTCCAGCGCGCCGATCATTTCCTCGATTTGCGGCAAGTTGCGCTGGTCCTCGTCAGCGCGGTGCTGCGCCAGTTGCGCAGTTGCCGGCGGCTGCGGCAGGGACGCACCGTAGCGACCGATTTCGCAGTTGATCGTGCGCAATTTCGCCTTGATCGAAACCGTCGTCTCCCGCCCCTGATCATCAAACACGGTTATCGGG
>JAPORI010000223.1:2651-4402 GCA_026710225.1 Betaproteobacteria bacterium | reverse complement strand
ACACCTTTGACAGCACCGCCACCCGGGCGCCGCTGGTGGCAAGTTCAAGCGCCGCCCGCAGTCCGGATCCGCCACCGCCGATCACCAGCGCATCAAAGCGTCGCCGCGGCAGGCTCTTCACGCCACCCCCCACAGCACCGCAACTGCCCAGATCAGGCAGACGATCAGATAGCAGGCCGCGCCGGTAAGCTTGACCAGCCGGAACCAGTCCCAGGGCAGGTAGTCCATCATCACGCTCTTGGCACCTATCCAGGCGTGCCAGACCAGCGCCAGAATCAAAAGCATCAGCGGCAGGCGCACCAACTCGCTGCCGATGAATTCGGCCAGCCTGGCGTGCGAATCAGGCTGCACCAGCAGCCAGGCACCGGCCAGCCAGATCGCACAGACGATCATCACCACCGCAGTGAGCAGTTGCAGCGCCCATTCCGACACCCCGTAGTGGGCGCCGATCGCCCTTCTTCTTGCGCTCACAGGAACAGCGCCCCGCTATGGGCGACAGCCAGCAAGAAACCGGCAGCAACCGCCGCCGCCGCACTCGCCCGGGCGGCAGCCAACTCGACACCGACATGCATCTCAATCAGCAGGAAGCGGATGCCGGCGCACAGATGATGATAAAGCGCCCACAGGCAGGTGAAAGTCGCCAGTTGTGCCAGCGGATGGGCAAAGGCCGCGGCAACCGCCGCATAGCCCTCCTCGCTGGTCAGGGCAACATCGAGCACATAGATCGCAAAGGGCAGCACGACAATCAGAAAAACGCCGCTGATCCGGTGCATGATCGAAACGATGCCCGGCAGCGGCAGCCTTATGCGCAAAAGATTGAGATACTTGGGCCGTCTTGCCGGCACGCTGCGATCAGCCATGCACCCTATTTTACCCGCTTGGCCGCTTTGGGCGCATAGGCAGCCCTTACCGCCGATGAAACCCGCTCGAGCAGCCGGCTGTCGTCCTGCTTGGGCATGATGTATTCACGCCCGAACACCATCTTCTCCTGCGGATAGAGTTTGCGGATGCGCGCCGGCACCGGTTCGCGGGCCAGATCGGCAATGCTTTTTATCGCCGCGGCGTACATCTGGCGGGTGAACTTCTTCGCCCGGGCATCAAGAGCGCCGCGAAACATGTACGGATAGCACAGCGAATTGTTGACCTGATTGGGATAGTCGGAACGGCCGGTGCCGACAATCGCATCAGAACGCACTGCGACCACCTCTTCGGGAGTTATCTCCGGGTTGGGATTGGAAAGCGCCAAAACGATCGGATTGGCGGCCATCACCCGCACCGCATCGGCTGAAACGGTGCCGGCTCCCGACACTCCGATGAGCACGTCAGCGCCGCGGTAGATTTGGCTTGGATCGGAAGCACCGGCGATCGGCTGACGGGCAAACGGCATCTGGAAGTTGGGAATGCTGCTGCGATCGCAGGTAACCATACCGCGCGAATCGATCAGGGTAACCTGATAGGGAGAGATCGAAAAGTAATTGGTGATCATGCGCAGCACCCCGATGCCGGCGGCACCGGCTCCGACGCAGACGATGCGCACATCCTCGGCGCGCTTGCCCTGGATTTCCAGGGCGTTGACCAATGCTGCGCAGGCAACCACGCCGGTACCGGTCTGATCGTCGTGCATCACCGGAATGGCGAGTTGCTCGCTGAGCCGCTCCTCGATCAGGAAGCATTCCGGCGCGGCGATGTCCTCCAGATTGATTGCCCCGAAACCGTTCGAGATCGCCGCCACACACTCGATGAAGCGCTCC
>JAPORI010000223.1:0-2641 GCA_026710225.1 Betaproteobacteria bacterium | reverse complement strand
GTCAATGCCGGCGAACTTCTTGAACAGCATCGCCTTGCCCTCCATGACCGGCTTGGCGGCCAGCGGCCCGATGTTGCCCAGACCGAGCACCGCCGAACCATTGGTGACTATCCCGACCAGATTGCCCTTGCCGGTGTAGCGGTAGGCATTGTTCTCGTCTTGATGAATCTTCAGGCAGGGAGCTGCCACTCCGGGCGAATAGGCCAGGGTCAGATCGTCGGGTCCCTTGACCGGCTTGGTGACGCTGATCTCGATCTTGCCGGGACGAGGATTTTCGTGATAGGCCAGAGCGCGCCGGTTCAATTCGGCGCTTGACAACCGCGCCCGGCTCTTGCCGGGGGCAGCCGGCTTCCTTGCCGGTGCGGTGCGGCGCGATTTCTTGCGCCCGGCCGCCGGCTTGCCGGCTGCCTTGCTACTGGCGTTTCTGGTCATTGCGGGGGGATTTGTCGGTTGGGGAAGCGAGTATTTTAGCCAATTACCCCCGTCTAGGGCAGCAGGCTGGCTACCCCATCCCGCTCCTGCTTGAGCTCGTCTTCGGTCTCCTTCATCTTGGTGCGGGCGAAATCGGATGTTTTCAGCCGCTCGACCACCTGGTATTTGCCGTCCTGACAGGTGCACGGATACGAGTAGACGAGACCCTTCTCGATCTCGTACTCCCCCTGCGAGACGACCGCCATGCTCACGTATCTGTCAGCGGCGGTGCCGAATATCCAGTCGTGCATGTGATCGATCGCCGCCGAAGCCGCCGAAGCCGCCGAAGAGGAGCCGCGGGCACTGATGATCGCCGCGCCGCGCTGCTGGACTGCCGGGATCATCTCGACCTCATACCAGTCCGAATCGATCAAATCGAGCGCTGGCCGGCCGGAAACAGTGGCATGGGCGAGATCGGGAAACTGGGTCGAGGAGTGGTTGCCCCAAATGATGATGTTGGCGATGTCCTTGACCTCGGCACCGGCGCGCGCCGCCAGTTGGGCGGCAGCCCGGTTGTGATCGAGACGGGTCATCGCGCTGAAGCACTCCGGTGCCAGCGAAGGCGCGTTGCGCTGGGCGATCATGCAGTTGGTGTTGGCCGGATTGCCCACCACGACCACCTTGACTGAGCGGCTGGCGGCGGCATCAAGCGCCTTGCCCTGCACCGAGAATATCTGAGCGTTGGCTTCGAGCAGATCCTTGCGCTCCATGCCGGCCTTGCGCGGCCGGGCACCGACCAGAAAGGCGTAGTCGACAGCGTCAAAGCAGGCTTGGGCGTCGGTGTGCTTCTCGACGCCGACCAACAGCGGAAACGCGCAATCAGCCAGTTCCATCACCACTCCGTCCAGAGCGCGCAGCGCCGCCTCGACATTGACTTCCAGCAGGGAGAGGATTACCGGCTGATCCTTGCCCAGCAACTGGCCGGAGGCGATCCGAAACAGCAGCGAATAGGAAATTTGACCGGCCGCTCCGGTTACGGCTACACGCGCAGGCTTGTTCATGGTTTTTGATCCGGTAAATCAGGAAAAAGGATACAGGTAATTATAATCCATATCATCTTTGCGCTGTTCGTTTATAATTTTTCCAATTCTGGGCTAAAACCAGACCACTCATGCAGCTGCGAGGAAAAGCGATGATTTCCAGTCCTGATCAGATCAGGAAAAAAATTCTGATTGGCGAGGACAGCGGTTTCGAGTTAAAGGAGGTGAAATTCGACTCCGAGCGGATACGCGCACCGAGTCAGGACGACATCGCCGATGTGCTTGCCGCGTTTGCCAACGGCAGCGGCGGAGCGTTGCTGCTGGGCGTTCAGGACAGCAGCCGCACCATAACCGGCATCCCCCTGCAACTGCTTGACGAGGCTGAACGCATGGTGCGCCAGGCCTGCTGCGATTCAATCAAGCCGACCCTTAATGCCAGCATCAGGAAAACAGCTCTGGACGATGAAAACGGCGATGAACGCTACCTGTTATGGGTTGATGTTCCGGCCAGCCTTACCATCCACAAAAGCCCCGGCGGCTACATGCAGCGCCAGGGTGCGATGACGCGCAGCATGGAGACCGAGGCGCTGCAACGGCTAATCATGCACCGCAGCCATGCGCGGCTGATTCGTTACGACGAAACGCCGGTCATGGCTGCCAGCATCACCGATCTCGACGAACAACTGTGGCAGCGTTTTGCCGGCGACCATTCCCAGGATGAGCTGCCAATCATGCTGTCCAAACTGGCAATGGCGGCGGTTGACGAGCAAGGAGTCTGGCACCCTACTGTTGCCGGGCTGCTGATGGCTTGTCCTAATCCGCACCAATACATTCCCACCGCCTACATTCAGGCGGTCGCCTACCGCGGCACCGAACCGGCATCCGGCAACTACCAACTCGATGCCAAGGATATTTACGGGCCTCTTGACGAGCAAATAGCCGCGGCCTGCAAATTCGTCCACAGCAACATGAAAATTGCCGGCTACAAGCATCCCAATGGCGGTCGTGAGGACACCCCTCAATACGACATGATCGCAGTCTTTGAAGCGGTGGTCAACGCAGTAGTGCATCGCGACTATTCGGCACCAGGCAGCAGGATACGCCTGCACATGTTCTCCGACCGGCTGGAACTTTACAGTCCCGGCCGGCTACCCAACACCGTCAGCGTCGAAAACCTGATGTTCCGCCAG
>JAPORI010000160.1 GCA_026710225.1 Betaproteobacteria bacterium | reverse complement strand
TGATTTGCGGCAGCCAGCGGCCGATTTGCCAGCGATTGCCGGCAAACAGCCCGATCTCGGTGCCGCTGATTGCTACCGGTATGTAGCAACTGCCGGCGAGCCGATCGGCGAGAGTTGCAGCCAGCGCATCAACCTTGGCGATGCGGCCGGACGAACTGGGCACCGCTTCGGCAAACACGACGATCCGCTTGCGAGTGTCTTTCAGGCTGCGGATTACATCGCGCAACTGCGCATCCGATTCAACCGCACTGACCGATGCCAGGCGGGGCAGCAGCCGGCCGGCCGAACCCCTGATTACAAAGTGCAACTCATCGGGCAGCAGCGCCAGCAATACCAGCGCGTCGATGCAAGAGACATGGTTGCAGACGATCACCCCCGGTTCGGATACGGCCGGCAGGTTGTCCAGCCCCCGCACCTTGGCCCTGAAGCACAACTTCAGGACCAGCCCGAGAAGTCTAATCAGCAAACTGTCAGTGCCGGAGGTTTCCCTGCGCGTATTCCTGCGCCATCTCGGCCAAGGGCCGCACCTTGATCTTTGCGGCCTGGCCGGCGGTGCCGAACGATTCCAGACGCTGCACGCAGACCTTGGTCATTTCCGCAATCGCCGGCTTGTTGAACTTGCGGGGGTCGAATTCGGACGGGTTGTCCTTGGCCATCTTGCGATAGGAACCGGTGATCGCCATCCGGCAGTCGGTGTCGATGTTGATCTTGCGCACTCCATACTTGATGCCCTCGACGATCTCCTCGACCGGCACCCCGTAGGTCTGCGGCATCTTGCCGCCGTTGGAATTGATCAAGTCCTGCAACTCCTGCGGCACCGACGAGGAGCCGTGCATCACCATGTGCACGCTCGGCAGCCGCCGGTGAATCTCCTTGATCGTTGCCATCGACAGAATATCACCGTCCGGCTTGCGGGTGAACTTGTAGGCACCGTGCGAGGTGCCGATCGCAACCGCCAGGGCATCGACCTGGGTGGACAGGACAAACTTCTCGGCCTCGGCCGGATCGGTAAGCAACTTGTCGCGCTCGAGCTTGCCGACCGCGCCGTGCCCGTCTTCGGCCTCACCCTCACCGGTTTCCAGCGAGCCGAGACAGCCCAGTTCACCTTCCACCGAAACTCCGATCAGATGCGCCATCTCCACCACCTTGGCGGTAACCTTCTCGTTGTAGGCAAACGAGGCCGGCGTCTTGCAGTCCTCTTCCAGCGAACCGTCCATCATCACGCTGGTGAAGCCGTTGGCGATCGCCGACAGGCAGGTGGCCGGCGAGTTGCCGTGGTCCTGATGCATGCAAATCGGGATTTCCGGATGGGTCTGCACCGCAGCCAGCATCAGGTGGCGCAGATAGTTGTCGCCGGCATAGGCGCGCGCACCGCGGGAGGCCTGGATGATCACCGGCGCACCGGTCTTTTGCGCGGCGGTCATGATCGCCTGCACTTGTTCGAGATTGTTGACATTGAAAGCCGGCACTCCATATGAGTGTTCGGCGGCATGATCAAGCAGTTGACGCAGGGAAATAAGTGCCATCAGGGTGCAAATTATAAATGGCTGCGCAAAATCTGTTTCATTGCCCGGCGTGGCCGAGCACCGCGGCAACCGCCCGCTGCCAGCCGGCCAGATGCCGCTTGCGCTCGGCCTCGGCCAGCACCGGATCAAAGCGGCGATCGGCCTGCCACAGGCCGCGCATGTCGGCCAGGCCGGCAAAGCAGCCGACTTGCAGGCCGGCTACAAAAGCGGCGCCGGCGGCAGTAGTCTCGAAACTGCGCGGCCGCTCGACCGGCAGGGCGAGATAGTCGGCAAGCATCTGCACGAACAGGTTGTTGGCGGCCATGCCGCCATCGACCCGCAGCCGGGCGAGGCTGATGCCGGATTGGGCAAACGCGCCGGCCAGATCGACGCTTTGCAGCGCCACCCCTTCCAGGGCGGCGCGCACGATCTGGGCGGCACTGGTGTCTTGATTGATCCCGACTATCGCCGCCCGCGCCTTTGGATTCCAGTGCGGAGCACCCAGACCGGCAAACGCCGGCACCAGATAGACGCCATCACAAGCGACGGCGGCGGCGATCGTTTCGCTGGCGGCGGCATCGGCGATCAGGCCGGCCTTGTCGCGCAGCCACTTCACCGTCGAACCGGCGATGAAAATCGATCCTTCCACCGCATAGCGCACCTGATCGGCAACCTGATAGCCGACCGTCGCCAGCAGCCCGGCACCCGGTGTCGGCGGTGCGCGGCCGGCCTGGCTGATGACAAAGCAGCCGGTGCCGTAGGTCGCCTTGCATTCGCCTTGATCAAGACAGGCCTGACCCACTGCCGCGGCCTGCTGATCGCCAATCAGCGCGCCAACCGGCACTGCACTGCCACCGAAAACATCGGTCACCCCGAAATCGGCTGCGCAAGGCTGCGGCCGGGGCAGACACTGACGGGGAACATTGTGCAGTTCGAGCATCTCATCGCTCCAATCCAGATCGGCCAGTGAAAACAGCATCGTCCGGGAAGCGTTGGTTACATCGGTTGCAAAGCTGCTACCGCCGGTAAGCCGCCAGAGCAAGAAGGAATCAATGGTGCCGGCGAGCACCTCGCCTTGCTGCGCCCGCTGCCGGCTGCCGGTGTGTTCAAGCAGCCAGGACAGCTTGGTTGCGGTGAAATAAGGATCAAGCAGCAAGCCGGTGGTTGCGCGCACCTGCTGTTGGCAGCCGCTCTTGCGCAGCTGCGCGCAGGTATCGGCGGTGCGCCGGTCCTGCCAGACTATCGCCCGGTGCAGCAGCCGGCCGCTGGCGCGTTCCCACAGCAGCACCGTTTCGCGCTGATTGGTGATGCCCAGCGCGGCTATCTTGCGTCCGGAACTGCGAGCAAAGTCGCCGACTTCGCGCAGCACTTGCTGAGCCGCAGCCCAGATTTCCTCGCCGTCGTGCTCCACCCAGCCGTCCTGCGGATAGTGCTGGGTGAATTCGCGCTGGGCAACATGCAGCGGCTGCAACGAGTCGCCGGCAAACGCGATCGCCCGCACACTGGTCGTGCCCGCGTCAAGTGCAACAATGCATTTTTCTGACATGGGAAAATTAACTATCTGGCGGATTGAATTGCAACCGGAATTGCTTTGGGAAGGAGCGCACCGGCATTTCATTTTACCAGCCCCGGTGAATGCGGCCGGCTCCTAGAATCGCTAATGCCCCGTTGTCGTCCCAATCCAAGTCAATGCCTATTGAGCGTATGCCCAAACCGGAAAAATTCAGCCGCGCCGGCCGCACCTGCCTGATGCTGGCCGCGCTATTGCTCATCGGAGCCGCTCATCATCGGGCCGCAGCCGCGGCAAACCCGGACTGTCCCGGCGATGTCTACCGATCGGCAATCTACGCGGCAGTAAACTGGCGCCACGCCGATGCCGCCGATCTGACCAGGGTCGATCCGGCCGCTTCCGATCATGACGGCTTCACGCCGCTACACATCGCAGTTCTCCACTCGTCCGATGAGCAACTGATCGATGAGCTGATCGCAGCTGGCGCCGCAGCGGACGCAGCCAGCAACCGCGGCACCACCACCTTGATGAGCGCCGCCTGTGCAGCTCGCTCCGAAACAATCAGAAAACTGCTTGCCCACCGCGTCCGGGTAAATGCCAGCAACGAGGACGGCTTCACCGCCTTGCACTATGCAAGCATGGCCGACAACGCCGAGCCGGCAACGATCCTGCTTGCCGCCGGCGCCGATCCGAATGCGACCAGCGGCAACGGCATCACCCCGCTGCATCTGGCTGCCGCCTACTGCCGATTGGCAAGCCTGACAGCATTGCTTGATGCCGGTGCACCGGTCGATCCGGCCGATGCAAACGGTCGCACTGCGCTGCATGAAGCGGCCGAAAAATGCCCGGACAGGATTCTTGAAAAGTTGCTGGTTGCCGGTGCCGACAGCCGCGCCCGCACCACCGACACCGGTGAGACGCTGCTGCATCTGGTAGCCTGCAACTTCGAGACGCTGCCCTTTGTTCTTACTCTCAATCCGCACATCAACGCCACTGATGATGAAGGCCACAGCCCGCTGCACAAGGCGGCCGAATGCAGTCATAAATCGATTGAAACCCTGATCGAACACGGCGCCGACATTGAAATCGCCACCGCCAATTCGGAAACCGCCCTGCACAGCGCGGCAAGTGTCGGCAACAGCAAGGCGGTGGAAAAGCTGCTGGCCGCCGGCGCCAGCGTCGATGCAGTTGATTCGTCCGGCCGCCGGCCGATCGATCGAGCCTGGGACGGACAAAACCTGCGCGCCTATCTTTACCTGCTGTGGGCCGGCATCAAGACGGCCGTGCCCTTCTCCTGAAACAGCGTCGAGTTACCTAATCGCCGATCCCGTATGCCGGAGCCTTGGCGGTTACCGAACGCTCGTCGGCAAGCTTCAGTTTTGCAGCGGCGGCATCGATGCGCAGGCTGGTCAGCGCAATGAAGCCGTCTTCAGTCGCACCACTGGCACGAATCACGGTGCCGACCGCCTGAT
>JAPORI010000162.1 GCA_026710225.1 Betaproteobacteria bacterium | reverse complement strand
TACGAGTATTTTGACCGCGCCCGGAAGCTGTTTGAGTTGCCCGGTGATGAGGAACCGACGCCCAAGTTAATTATCAGCCACACCGTCCAGTGGCAGCGCGATCCGAAGGAGGGCTACTTCATATCCCCGATCGATGTCGGCGGCTTGGAGAGCATCCATCTGTTTGAGGTCGCTGCCGACGGCAGCGAGAAAGTCTGGTTTATCGGCGTCCTCCATTGGCAAAAGCCACCCCGGAAAAGAAAGCCGCGCAAAAAGGCGGCCAACAAGAATACCAGCGGCAAACCGGTCTAGAAGCCCGGCGCAGTCAGGGCCGTTTTCAGCCATCCGGCTAGCCGGCAAACCCAGGCGCCAAATGACAAAAGCCAAATCTGCCAACCTTGCACAGGTCTTATAATCGCGGGTCACATGGTCAGATACCGATTTGCCGAATTGCTTGCCGAGCACAGTTTCCAGCTCGGCCGCCGGGTTACTCTGGCCGAAGTATCCGATGCCACCGATGTGCGCCGCAGCACGCTTTCCCGGATAGTAAGCCAGGAGGCCAACGTTACCGTCGATACTCTTGAGAAATTGTGTCGCTACTTCGGGGTGGGCGTCGGCGCTCTGGTCGAATTCCCGGAAAAAGGACCGAATCCGGCCAGGAAAAAGCCCGGCAGGAAGAAGCGGCGTTCGGCCGCAAAGGCGAAAAAGGCTGGTAGGCCGGCAAAGAAGGCACCGGCCAAGAAGGCGAAAAAGGCTGTGAAGCCGGCCAAGAAGAAGCCAATGCGTGCTTCCAAAAAGGCGAAAAAGAAGCGCTCGAAGCGAGCAAAGAAGAAAAGGCGCTAAACTTTAAAAATTCACTTATTTTGTGATTTTTTAATAGATAAAAGGCTCTAAAAGAGCTAAAAATGCGAGAAAAATTTTGCCGCTGCCTGATTTTTGCGAATCTGGGCTAGAATTATCATGTGGCGACCGACAATCTGATCCCGCGCCGGGTTGAACACCGGATTAGTTACTCGCTGGGATTCCAGCCGGCGGTGGAATTAGTCGGCCCTCGCCACAGCGGCAAGTCGTCGCTGGCTAGAAAGGTGGCCGCCACTCGGCCAAGCGTCTACTACGATCTGGAAAACCGCGCTGATCTGGCGGCTTTGGAAAACCCCGGTGCCGAGTTGCGCAAGCACTCCGACAAGCTGGTGGTGCTCGATGAGATTCAGCACAAGCCGGAAATCTGCCGGGAACTGCGGGTAATCATTGACGAGTTGCGCTTTGCAGGCCGGCGCGCCGGCAAGTTCCTGCTGGTTTCTTCGGTTGACGGCCGCTTGCAGCGCCAGTCGCAAAGTCTGGCCGGCCGCATCAGTAGCGTCAGGCTGCATCCGCTTGATCTTCTCGAAGTAGCCGGCCGCAAGAGCATGGAAACCGTCTGGCAGCGCGGCGGGCAGCCGGAAAGCCTGTTTGCCGCCAGCGACCGGGAAAGCTGCCAGCAGCGTTTGAACAATCTCGTTGCAACCGTGCGCCAGGACGCGATGCAAGCCAGAAGCCGGGTCAATCCAGAACAATACCTTGACTTGCTTGAGCAAATCGCCGGCTGTCAGGGTCGCGTCCTCAACAAGTCGCGGCTGGCCGCACTCTTGCGGGTGAGTGCGCCGACTCTCGAGACCATGCTGGTCACCCTGGAAGAGATGATGCTCATTCGCAGGGTGTCAGCCCATGTCCAGCCAATCGAGCTGCGCAAGGTGCGTAATCCGAAATACTACATCTGCGACAGCGGCATCTTTGCATTGCTGCTAGAACGCGGTGTGCAGGCCGGCCGCCTCGATGCCCCGGACGCCCAAGCCAGACGCGCCGCTTCCTGGGAAGGATTCGTGATCGAAAACCTGGCGGCGGCGCGGCCGGACATGTGGTGGCAAC
Source organism: Betaproteobacteria bacterium (assembly GCA_026710225.1). Lineage (GTDB taxonomy): Bacteria > Pseudomonadota > Gammaproteobacteria > Tethybacterales > Tethybacteraceae > JAPORI01. Next base: position 2,739 of record JAPORI010000162.1, on the reverse strand, counting down.
TGTCCTTTTTCAAGGCGCATTCCGGTGGCAGCGCAATCGATCTGCTAATCAGTCCAAGCCTTTACGATTCGTGGGCGATCGATATCAGTGCCGCGGCCAATCTGAATCTGAGGCGTGAGTTTCGCAAGGGTATTGAAATCCTTGCCCCGCAACGCAGCTTTATCGTTTACGGCGGGGAATTCAAGCACCGCAACTACGGCAATACGGAAATTGTGTCGCTGGCCGACATGATGAACGAGTTGCTGGCGCAAGACCGTTATGGCCGATTGGAGCCGAGCGCAATCGAGAAGATCGTCGATCCTGATCCGAGTTTCAATGCCCTAATCGAGGCGTTGCGCCAGCCGAGCGCGCCGCTCGTCAATCTGTGCCGGGCTGATTTTCTTGATAACTTCGCTGGGCGGTTCGAAACCATGCTCGCCGCCAATCCGCTGCTGCATGATGCAGACGCCCGCTCCCTGTGGCGGCAGCGGCGCGGCGAGCTGATTGAATGGCTGGCCATGGAAAGCAAGGTTACGCCTGGGCAATATCAGTCCGGGGTTGAGGAAATCTGGGTTGCAAAACTCGTCGAGACTCTGGAAAATGTTGTCAATGCGCGGCCGGAAGATGGGTTGCAAAAAAGCGCTCCGGATGCCTGCGGCACTTTTGGGCAGTTGTGCTGCTACGATCTGTTTGTGCATGTGCTGGCGGTGCTCATGCGCGCCAAATGCTTTTCCTTGCTTCACCGCCTGATTGCCGAAAAATACTATGTGCACGGAAACATGCGCGAAAGAATCTGCTTCTGGTCGCGGCAGCCAGCCAACCAGGCCGGATTGGTTTCTTCTCCGCAAGCGTCGGTCGAGACTGTCGAGGACTTCGTTGCAGAAAGCCCCAGCCTGCCAGTGGCACAACTGATCGAAGCCGAACTGCTGCTGCTAGTCGGCGGCATCGTAACCAAACAAGAACATCCGCCAACCGGGCAAACAGCCAAGAGCCGGCTTGTTGACTGGCTTCCCTGGATCGCACTGGGCAGGCGCCCCATGCCGAAGCTGCCCTTTTTCGTGCGTGCCCAGCAACGGCGCGGTGCCCAGCAGCTGGCAACCTGCCTGGGCCTGGCTGCCGATGCCGGTGGCATGAAGCAGGCGAAGGAGACGATCCAGGCCGTCCTGGCCGACATCCAGCGGGTCCAGATCAAGGAAGAAAACTGGCCCACAATCAAGCGCGCCCTGAATGTGCAGGGTTGGCACGATCTGGACTGAAATTTGCTGGTGCGAAACGGGTGCGGTTATGTTGTAGAATGGGGGATGTTATTGATTGTCATCTCCTGAAAGTTTCGGGAAAATCAAGGAAAAGTTGCCATGAAACCAGCCAACCAGAGCAATAAGCCAGAGCACCCGGGGCGTATTGAGGATCGTCCCAACCGGCCGATGCACATCTACTCGGGACCGGGGAGTTTCTACATCAAGGCGGACGATCTTGTCAACAACCACTCGGCTGTCAGGCAGATTCAGGAGTTGCGAGACTTTCTCTCCCGGAAGTTTTACGGCAATGGCAAGAACACCGGTTAGGGCGTTGTCATTTTCCGTCTGATCGGAGGCTCGGCTAGTGACGGTCGGCATTGGACTGGCGGCGATATTGTTGCCGTCGATAGTCAGCGGCTATCTGCTGCTCAATACCAAGTATGCAATTGTTTGTTGGCCTGAAAGGCCTGGGTCCAACAAGTATTTCCGCATATTGCTGGTCGGCTGGATATGGTGGCTGATCTGGTGGACGGTGCTGGCGCTGGTTGGCAAGCCAATATTTGCCAAAATCATCAAGTTGGAATGGCTAGCCTATTCTTTGATCGAAAACAAGTTCCTGCTGGCAGGGTTTGTGGCAACTATTGCCGCGATTGTTTTGCGAGTGGTTTTGGAACGCTTTTCCGCAGAGTATTTCATAAGAAGAACGGGCGGCTATGATGAAGGGCTTTATGGCCATATTGAAGATGATCGGCACATGCTTTATCTGCACACCCTGAAATCCCTGCAAAGAAGCATGGAGGCGTTTATCCTGTCTTCCATGAAGGACAAGAGCGGAAACCCGCAGTTGGTGATGCTGACCATGGAAAGTGGCGAGATTTATATCGGCTTTGCAAGGCTGCTTCCGACAAAGGATGAGACGAAATGGATTGAATTAATGCTGGTGGCAAGTGGCTATCGCAATCAGAAAGACAAGACAATGGATATAACTGCCAGTTATTTTGATCTTGAAGAGAACATTGAATCCGGTGGGTTTTTTACCAACCGCACTCTGACCGAACAAGAGAGCGAGGATTTGAAAAATATGGAAATGATTCTGCCGGTAAGTCAAATTGTTGCTTTCCAGAGATTTAATGTCAATTTGCATGAGCAGGTGCAGGCAATAAAGGGGGAAGAGAGCAAATAACGCCTTGGGGCAAGACAAGCGGCGCAAGTATTGTCGCACTTGGAACAAGCCATTTTATAATGGGCTGATTTTTGTAGAGGAATATCATCATGGAAAAAAGCAAACTAGCAGATGCACCCAACCTCGCCGATCTCGGCCGCCTTGCCGAACTAATCCGGCAGCGCAATGAAAACGAGAAGTTGATCACCGCCATCACCAATCAGCCAGCCCAGATCGGCCACATAGGTGAATACATCGCCAGCCAGATATTCGACATCACCTTGGCCAAATCGGCAACCGAGCCGGGCATGGATGGCCGTTTTGCTTCCGGCCCTCGGGCCGGGGAATCGGTAAATGTCA
>JAPORI010000258.1:2482-4584 GCA_026710225.1 Betaproteobacteria bacterium | reverse complement strand
GGACGCTGATGCCCAATTGGGGCAGGAAACTTGTGCACACTGCGCGCACTGCGGCAACCAGTTCACCGGCGGCTGCCGGTGAGTCGCAGGCGGCCATCCAGTTGAGCGACAGTTTGCTGTGTTGCCAGTTTTCCAGATCGGCGGCGGCCAGATTGGTCAGCGCTTCGGCTACTGCCAGGCGCGCCGATGCGGCCGGATCGATGATCGCGACTGCCGGTCGTTCTCCGATCGCCATCGCCCGGCCGCGGTTGGAGAAGTGATCGGCGAAAGTCGTTGCGCAGTCGGCGACTGCCACCTGCCAGGGTCCGACCAGTTGATCGCGGCCGGTCAGGCCGCCGACGCTGCGATCGGCAATGGTGATCAGAAACGACTTGTCGGCAACCGCCGGGGAACTCAGCACCCGCCGGGTGGCCTCGGCCGGTTCGATGCCGGCCAGTTGAGCCGCTTTTGTCGGTGCACTCTGCGGCGGTTGCGCGGCCAGAGCGGGCAGCTCATCGGCGCCAAACAGATCGGCTAGCGGCAGATCAACTGCCCGGTTGCCATCACAGCCGGCAACTTGCAGCCGACCGTGGCTGGCGATTTTGCCCACCACCGCCAGCGGGCAACTGGCGGTGGTGCAGATTTGTTCAAGACGGGTCAGATCGGCCGGATCGAGCGCGGCGACATAGCGTTCCTGCGCTTCGTTGCACCAGATTTCCTCGTCGGCCAGATCGTTTTGGCCGACCGGAACCTTTTGCAGATCGATTTCGCAACCGTGCGGATCGGCCAGCTCGGCGATCGCGTTGCCGATGCCGCCGGCCCCGACATCGTGAATCGACTTGAGCGGATTGGCTGATGAGTGCCGGCAGGCGTCGATCGCTTCTTGCGCCCGGCGCTGCATCTGGGCGTTGGCGCGCTGCACCGAAGCGTAGTCGGCATTGGCGTTGGCGCTGTTGCTGGAAGCGGCGCCGCCGGATATGCCGATGCGCAACCCCGGCCCGCCGAGTTGGACGATCAGATCGCCGGCGGCCAGCGGCAGCTTGCTTACCGCGTCTTGTCCGATCTCGCCGAGGCCGCCGGCGATCATCACCGGCTTGTGATAGCCAAAGTGCTCGCTGCCGTTGTGATGTTCGAGGGTGCGAAAGAAGCCGGCCAGGGTGGGCCGGCCGAATTCGTTGCCAAACGCAGCCGCTCCGAGCGGCGCGTCGATGATTATTTGCTGCGCACTGGCCTGGCGGGCGGGGAAGTTTTGGCGCGGCTTCTCCCACGGTTGGTGGGCTGCAAGGATGTGCAGATCGGAGGTCATGTAGCCGGCGAAGCCGGCGTGACTGGCAGCCCCGCGTCCGGCGGCCGCCTCATCGCGGATTTCACCGCCGGCACCGGTTGCCGCGCCCGGATGGGGACTGATGCCGGTTGGATGGTTGTGGGTTTCGGCCTTGATTACGGTGTGCACCGGCTCACCGTCGTCGATGCGCCGCCAGTAGCCGTTGTCATCGGCGGCAAAGGTGCGCGGCGATCCGAATTCGATGATCGCGGCATTGTCGGCATAGGCGACCAGAGTTCCGGCGCCGGCCGCAGCATGGGTGCTGCGAATCGAATCAAAAAGCGGCATCGCCTCTCCCATCCCGGCCACCGGTGCCCGGAAGGTCTTGTGGCGGCAGTGTTCGGAATTGGTCTGGGCGATTAACAGCAGTTCGGTTGCGGTTGGCTGGCGACCCAGCCGCCGGTATAGATCATCGAGCCGGGCCAGTTCTTCGGCGTCCAGTTGCAGTTGCAGCGCTTGTGCCAGATTGGCCGGATCGGCATTTGCGATCGACGGCCGGTCGCTGGCGCCGGCGGTGCCGGCTGCGATCCACTGGGGCAGTTGATCGGCGGCGATCACCGTCTCGAGCATCCGGTCGCAGTCGGGTGGTTCGGGTTGCTGGTGCCAGCTGGCGCGCTCGAAAAGATCGGCGGCCGCGATGCCGCAACTGGCGGCAATTGCACCGGCCTTGCTTGACCAGGGACTGACCATTCCCGGCCGGGGCAGGATCAGCCAGCCGCAATCCGGTGCTGCAACCAGTTGCGCGGCAAGCAGGCCGGCCAGCTCCTTGCCCGTGTGCGCATCGGCTGTCGCCGGTGCG
>JAPORI010000258.1:0-2472 GCA_026710225.1 Betaproteobacteria bacterium | reverse complement strand
ATATGTAGAGGGTGGTTGCCGGCTGCGCCTCCTGGGCGGTGCGGGCATGACTTATTCTGGGTGAAGTTTTGCTGGCAGCAAGAAAAAAAACTTCCGGCATCGGAAGACAGGATTATAGACGGTCAGGCCGGTGCGCCGGGCGGCGAATAAAGACGAATGGATGCGAAAACCTGCTGCAAAATCATCTGGCGGCCACCATGTTTACTTCTCCTCTTAGTTGTTACACCTCCCATATGACCGCCAGATGCTTGTACTTCCTTTATGACAGGTTGGAAAGAATTGTATCACAGTTGCCGGCGGGTTTCCAAATCCGACTGCCAGTGAGCCGCCAGCCCCCGCCAGGCTTGGCTTCCTGCCCTGGCCGGGGGCCGGACGCGCCGGCGTTGCCGGCGGTGGGGGCGACCGGTCGAGCCGCCTTCGGGCACCGGGCGCGCCCGGCCGGTTTTGCCGGCACTGCCCCAGACGGGCTATGCCTACTATAATAGCAGGGCGGTCAGGGTTTTTCTTGAAATAAGGGCGCGTGGCTCAGTGGTAGAGCGCTGCATTCACACTGCAGAGGTCATTGGTTCGATCCCAATCGTGCCCAATTCGCAAGTCTGACAAAGGTTTCCTGCTACCTGTCGGGCTTGGGGGCATCTATTCCTAATAAACATCCGCGCAACTTCTACTGCTGTTTTGGCGTAAAATGTGCTATAATTGGCCGGCAAGCGGAACAAAGCATGAAAATACTGACAAGACATCTTGCCGATGACCTGAAAGAGTATCTGCATGTAGCCCGGGTGATCCATCTGGTTGGCGCGCGCCAAGTTGGCAAGACCACCCTGCTGCGAGAAATTTTCGGCAAGGCGAAGTTCATTTCCCTGGATGACAAAAATGATTTGAGCGCATTGCAGCAGGACTGCTACGGTCATCTGGCTAGCCTTGCCGAGCAGGCGGACGGCAACTTGCCAATAGTCATAGATGAGGCACAGCGGCATCTGGAAATTGTTCTGGCCGTCAAGCGCATAGTTGATGAACACAACCGCAAGGGACAGTTTGTGCTGGCCGGATCATCGAATCTGCTTACTTCCTTGCGGGTAGCCGACTCACTGGCCGGCCGCGCCTTGACCTTGAAGTTGTGGCCGTTGTCGGTGGCTGAAATGCGCAGCCGGCCGCTGGTGCGATTTCTGGACTGGGCGGCCGGCAGCAATCCCGCTTTGGCGACCCTGGCCCGCCCGGAGCAACTGTCGCGCCTGGATTATATTGACCTGATTGTTGCCGGCGGCTATCCGGCGATGCGTGGCCTGAAGGTTGGCCAGGCGCAGCGCATGTACAGCAGTTATCTGGATGCGGTGGTCGAGCGCGATGTCGGCGAGGTGCTCAAGATTCGCAAGCCGGACAAGATGCGCCGGCTTATTAATCAGTTGGCGGCGCGCACCGCCTGCGAGATTAACGTTGCCGCACTCGGCTCCCGGCTGAGCCTGACCTCTCGCACAGTAGGAGACTACATTGACATTCTCGAGCGGCTGTCGATCGTTGCTCGGCTGGGGGCGTACAGCAGCGGCCGGGTGCGCCGGGAGATCAGGAATCCGAAACTTCATTTTGTCGATACCGGCATGGCTGCTGCCATTGATAATCTTCAGCGTTCCTCGTTCAATATCACCGCGCAGCCTCAATTGCTGGGTGGATTGTTCGAAAGCTTCGTGCACGGCGAATTATTGCGCAGCCTGCAACATCAGCAAGGCAGTTTCCGGCTTTATCACTGGCGCGGTGACAACGGTCACGAGGTCGATATCGTCGCCGAGTCCCCAGCCGGCCTGGTTGCAATCGAGGTCAAGGCTTCAACTGCGGTGACTGCCGAGGATGCTGCTGGGCTAATCCGATTTGCTAGCAAGGGGCCTGGGCGCGGTCTGCCGGTTACCTGTATTGTCTTCTACGCTGGGAACAGTTGCCTGAAGTTTGCTCCGCGGGTATTTGCCCTGCCAGCAAGCGTTCTGTGGGGGAAGCCACCTGCGGCCTAAATTTTTTCGGGTTTTCAATTGACTTTGAATTCGACAGGGAAATCCCCAAAGGTTCGCCAACATTGCAATTGTGCCCAATTTGTTGGTTACCGTCCGTCTTTGATTGCAAATCGGCAGGCTTTTTTCTTGATGTAAAGATATATTTGACAGGTGTCTTTATTCCAAAGATTGGGGCATTGGCAGCCGGAATCTGCAAGGCAGAAGTTTTAAAGCCATTTGTCCAGGGCGATGATTTCCCGCCATCTTTGACACAGTGCGGGATTATCTCCCAGCAGTTCGTTCATTTTGGTGACAATATCTTTCTTGAAGCCTGCTGACTGGAATGTATCGGGATCGACCAGACATGCACACAGGTTTTGCCAGCCTTGTTGGTTTTTTTTGGACCGGGCGAGCAGAAAGAAGTCCAGGGGGCGCAGGCTATCTTGCGCAACACCGGCCAGCACGAGCGCATGGAGAGGCAAGACTGTCCAGC
>JAPORI010000209.1 GCA_026710225.1 Betaproteobacteria bacterium | reverse complement strand
GTTACCGAAAAAAAAGGGGGGGGGGGGGATATGTGTGATATGATTCGCCCTGTGATATGGTAGAGAGAGTGAGAAATTTTCCGCCCTTGGGTCAAATGCCCATATATAGACAAGTCAGTGATTTGTCGGGGCGGCTGATTATTGCAGCGCAGGCAATGGGAGGTCTGACATGAGATTTGCCAGTTGGGTGTGGCCTAGTGCCTTTGCCACCTCAGATTTCGTGGTATTTGCTGACACGGTTCCCGGGTTGCAGCAGGAGTTTTTGAGCGCCGATCCTTCGGTTGGCTCGCCGGTTGCCTCATTGCTCAAGTCTGTCAGCAGCGTTCCACAGTCAGATGAGGGGGTGGAGAGCCCGAATCAGGATGCTGTGCCGGAAGGCGCCCTGAATGCTCCTGTCGCCGATGGTCTGCCGGAACCTACAAGTACCGCTTCCATGCTGCGCATGTCTGAGCCGGCATCACAGGACTCGACAGAAGTTGAAGCATACTCAGATCAGACAATCGGGCTTGCTGATTATCCGGCCAGGGCCGATTTCGGCAAGCCTGCCTTGGCATTTGCGGTGCCAGGTTCTGTAGCGCCAGTTGGCGGTGATTCTTCAGTTCCCCCAAGCCCGGCGCCGATTGTTGTTCCCGTTTCCGGGTTTGAAGTTGGCGCTGTGCAATCAGGCATCAGCCCAGGCCACTCTCCGGCAAGCGGCCTGGTGCAGTCGGCATCTGCTTCACAGCCACGGCTGCTTGCCGAAGAATCCGCGGTAGGAGACGATCCTGTCGCCATAGCTCAGCAGGATCCCCCCCTCTTTACCGGTCCCACTGATGAGCAAAAGCAGGCATACGCTGACCGGAAGATGTCGATGATGATTCATTATGGCATCAACACCTATGTCAGTGTTGACGGACACGGTCTGGGGGGGATTGCCGCAAGCGACAACAGTCGTATTTTCACCGGTCCAATGGGCAGTGCCACTCAGACCCCCGCGACCGGCACTAGTGCGTGGTTCACAAATCGCACTTTTCTTTCCACTCGATTCAACCCACCCTACAAGACTCAGGAAGAGTTCAAGCGCAACATGAGCGATGTGTGGTTCAGGCGGGCGAAAGAGGCGGGAATAACCCAGGTCACCTTTACCACCAAGCATCATTTCGGCTGGTGTGCATGGGACAGTGCCCATACCACCTACGATATAGCCACCAGCATGGCACCAAATGTTGACATGTGGAAAGCGGTGCTGGACTCGGCTCGGGATTTCGACATGACAGTGGGGCTTTATTATTCGCTGCCGGATCGCGTCCATTTTCAAGCCAGCCACAACTACACCGACGAGTATTTTGATTTTGCCAAGAAGCAGATGACCGAGTTGTTTGCCTATGACACGACCGGCGACCTGATAAGTTCGGCATGGTTTGACATTGCCGACTTTTGGCAGCAGTGGGGGGTCGGTGGCCGAGTTCGTGTTGAGGACTTTGCCCAGCATGTGTACTCGCTGGACAATGATGTAATACAGATGTACAACCAAATTTATCGTGTCGGCAGGCCAGGCGATGAAAATTACCAAGATCCGATCGGCATACGCAACTTTGAGGCCAGGTACAGCACTCCACCTACTGCGGGGCAGCCGCGCTTGACATACCAGCCCGCCGAGTACAATATCAACCTCTATACAACTCTGGATAACAATTCTCCCAGAGCTACCGAGGCGTGGTTTTCCTACACGAACAACAGCGATCGAATTCGTGCTCATCCTGGGAGCACGGCCGGCTTCAGCGATCTGAGGACCAACCCGGATGTTGCCAACGATATCTGGCAATTCAATGACCTTAACATGCTTTATGGTCTTAATCTTCCCGTCGGCCCAAACGGGCTTTACAATCAAGACAGTAACGATTTGCTCAAGTATCTTTCTGGGGTAACCAATGGTGGTGGCCGGGCGGACAACTTTGATGTGGGCTGGACCTATACAGGTTCGTGGACCAGGGCATTTAAAGGGTCAGCTGCGGCCGGTTCTTGGCAAAACACATTGCATACTTCCGAAACAGCCGGCGACTCTGCCGATTACGAGTTCTTTGGCAACTCGGTCAAGTTGTATCTCAAGACAGACGCAAACGCCGGTGATGTGAACATCTACATAGATGGAATCTTCCGCTACAAGTTCAAAAGCACTACTGCTTCGGACTCGATTTTGGCCTACAGCACCGACTTTTTGGCTGATGGTAAGCATGTTCTCACGGTCGAGGTAGGTGAAGAGGTCGAGGTAACCACCGGGCATGTAAGTATCGATTATATTGAGGTGGCTCCCCGAATCTGGAGGGTGGCAGTTGATTCGCAGGCCGGCAATGACAAAACCTATTCTGCCGGCGATCATATTGACATTGTGGCTTTCTTCACCGGTGAAGTGAAGGTGACCGGTGCCCCGCAACTTGAAATAACCGTCGGCGATGAAGCGCGGCTGGCCAGTTACACGGGCGGCACCGGCACCCGGGAGTTGAGGTTTCGCTATACGGTGGCTGCCGGTGACGCGGATGCAAACGGTGTAAGCGTGGGTCTGGACAAGGTCAAGCTCAATGGCGGGGTGATACAGGTCAACGACGGCGGTTCGGCCCGCACGACTGATGCGGATCTTAGCCACAAGTCTATGGCGGCGGAAGATGCCCACCTGATAGACGGAGGCCCGGGAACATCTTCGCTGAGCATTCAGACCGCCGGCAATGACCTGTTGGTGGGGTTGGCTGGCGACAACAGTTACCAGTTGGGTCTGGATACCGGCTTTGACGAGGTGTACGAAGGGTATGTCAGCAGCGATTCGCTCACTGGCGACTATCTGCGCGCCTCCGGCGACGCCAGCGACACGATCCGTCTGGATGCCGGGATAGCGGTGGGCGATGTGCAGTTGCTGCGCGATCACAGCAGCGTCTGGGTGCAGGTGCTGGGAGCGGCCGACGGCGAGGGTAATCGTCAGGTGGTGTCAAGCATCAAGTTGGTCAACTACTACGAGAACGATCAGTCGAAGATCGAGCAAATCGTGTTTGCCGACGGCACGGTCTGGGGTCGTTCGCAGTTGCACAAGGTGGCGATCGGCGGCGGCAGCGGCGACGACAGCCTCTACGGGCGCGACGACATGGCGGATATATTCGACGGCTCGGCTGGCGGCAACGATCGGTTGGTTGGTCTGGGCGGCAACGACGAGTACCGGCTTGGCTTCAAGACCGGCTTTGACCAGATTTACGAAGGCTACACCAGGGATTACGGTGCAAGTTCCAGTTATCTGAGTTGGGGGCGGGGCACGGCAAGCTGGAGCATGGAGCAGGTGCAAAATCATCCATCGAGCGAGTATCTGCGGCCCTCCGGAGATGCAGGAGATTTGATTCGGCTGGATGCCGGGATAGCGGCGGGAGATGTGCAACTGGTGCGGGAAGGCGGCAGTCTTTTAGTGCAGCTGCTCGGACCTGCCGATGTTCAGGGAACCCGTGAGGTGGTGGCCAGTTTGCAGGTGGTTGATCATTTTGCCAACGAGCAGTCGAAGGTCGAGCGGATCGTTTTTGCCGACGGCGGCGAATGGTCGGGAGATTTCCAGGTGGGAACATCCGGCAATGACGAGTTCAATGGTACATCAGCCAACGAGACGTTCTACGGCGGCGGCGGTGCCGACATCTACAAGTTCGGGGCTGATTTCGGCTCCGATACGGTGGCCGGGGATTCTGGTTCGGGCAAGGCGGTGTTTTCCGGCTACGGTTCTGGACGGTTGCGCTTTGCCAAGGACGGCAACGATTTGCTGGTTTCGGCAGCTGGTTCAGCCGATCAGGCTCGCTTTACCGACTGGCTTGCACCCGGCGGCAGTCAGAAGATAGAGGCGAATAATGGCCAGTCGTTGGAGGTGGCGAAGATAATTGAGGCGCTGAGCGTGATCCAAAGCGACGGACTTGGCAAGCCGCAGTCGATTTTGATTGCCGAGAATGAGTGGACGCCGATCGGAACGTCGGCTTAGACTAATGCGAGGAGAGAGGCAGATGTCTTGGCTGAGCAGGTTGCTGCGCTTGGCTATGGCACAGGTTTTGTGGTTGCTGCCGCTTCCCGGTTTGGCAGCAGGGATCGGCAATAGCCAGTTGTCCGCATCCGGCTTGTCGGACTTGGCCGATGCGCATATGCCTGAGGTGTTTGACTGGCAGCCAGAGCCGGGTTACTTGCGGCAGTTGACGCCGTCCCGCCAGCAGGTAACCTTGGCCCAGGCTGCACCGCGTGTACCAAGCAAAGTTCCCTCCTGGCGGCTAGGGGTTCATGGCACTCCCCGGACGATTACTCTTCACCGGGGTAACGATGCGCAAGGCGATGCGATAAGTTACAGCCTCCTCAATCCGCTACAGGGGATTACTCAGGACGCAACCGACCCGTGGAAATTCACAATTCCAGCGACATTGGCAGCAGGCGACTACACCATAACCGTGCGGTGGTCGGATGGGTCCAACCACACTGACAGGACTTTTCGCTACGGACAGGCTACACCAGTGTCATTGGCGCAATGGAAGCTCAATAATCGCCAGCCGTTTTTTGGGTTAGAGGGTGGTGCAATTTGTCCAGACAGTAAAAAGTTATATGGATCGACT
>JAPORI010000248.1:2055-4648 GCA_026710225.1 Betaproteobacteria bacterium | reverse complement strand
AGAGGTTATCGCCGGCTTTGCCAGGATTTATCCCAAGGACGACAAGTTCAAGGAGATATTTGCTGACAAGGAGTTGCCGGTTGAAAATTCGCGCAACAAGAAAGTTGCCCGCTACATCCTGTGTGAATTGGAGCATGATGCTTCCGGTAATCGTCCCGACTATGAGGACGGAGATATTTCCTTGGAGCATGTCTGTCCCGTCAATCCCGAGCAAGGATGGGATCAACTTGTCGATCGGGACATCGATTTAATCAGCGCCAGGATCGGAAACATGACCCTGCTTGCACAAGCGGCCAACCGGGAAATCGGTAATGGATCCTACGAAGGCAAACTTTCCGCCTATCGGGAAAGTTCCTACAAGATAACCAGCAGCCTGGCTGATTCATATCCGCAATGGAATCTGGAGTCGGTTGCAAACCGGCAAAAGAAAATGGCTCAGAAAGCCTGTGCGATCTGGCGCATCGAGCAATTGAGTTGATTTTCCCCTGCCGGAACTGGCAGGACAATTCAGGTGCCGTGGTTTCGCTGCCATAGAATCGCTGCCTGTTGATGAACGCATCCAATCAAAATACAAAAGGCCGGCCGCTGTGCTTTGGAAACTGGAAGTGCAACGGCAGTATTGCCGCCTTGCGGCAATGGGCGGCGGATTTCGATCCGGGTGGGGCGCAGGCGGCGGTTTGCGTTCCCTATCCGTATCTGTCGCTGGCCGTCCAATTGCTGGATAAAAAGGCGGCTGTCGGCTGTCAGGATATTTCGCTTCATGCCGGTGGCGCTCACACCGGCGAAGTTTCCGCGGCCATGGCTGCCGATTGCGGGGCGCAATTTACCCTGGTCGGTCACTCCGAGTGCCGGCAGGCCGGTCAGGACGACAAGGCGGTGGCCGGCCGGATCGCCCAAGCGGTTGGCGAAGCGCTGATCCCGGTGCTGTGTGTGGGCGAGACCCTTGAGCAGCGGGAAGCCGGGAAACTGGAAGAGGTGCTCGCTGACCAGTTGGGGGCGGCGGCTGCCGAGTTGCGCCAGTCGCGCTCGCCGATTGTTGCCTACGAACCGGTATGGGCGATCGGAACCGGCCGGGCGGCCAGTGCCGATGATGCCCAGAAAGCAGTAGGGTTGGTGAAGGGGATTCTCAAAAGGACATTTGTTGACTATATTCCGGTTCTCTACGGCGGCAGCGTCAAGGCTGCCAACGCCGCCGAGTACATGGCGGTTGACGAGATCGACGGCCTGCTGGTCGGCGGTGCCAGCCTCAAGGCGGACGAATTCTCGGCAATCTGCGCGGCATCCTAGCCAAAAGGCTGCCCGGTTGCCGGGCGCGGATAGAATCCAGCCTCTCATGTATCAATTGTTACTGGTTTTCAACCTGGGTTGCGCAGTGCTGATGGTCGTCGCAGTGCTGATGCAGCAAGGGCGCGGGGCCGAGATGGGCTCATCTTTCGGTCGGGGGGCGTCCGGAGCGCTGGTCGGCGCTTCCGGCTCGGCAAATTTCGTCAGCCGGGCAACCTCGCTGCTGGCTACCGGGTTTTTTGCCAGCGCCCTGGCGATGGCGATCATCGGCAAGGATGATGTTGCCGGCCGGGTGCTGGAAGGCATTGATGCGGTCGGGGAGGAAGTGGTGCCGGCAGTGCCGGATGTCGCAGATGTCGGTGAAGCGGAAGCAGTGGAGGCAGCCGAGCCGGCTGCCGGCGGCGAGATTCCGGTCATCGATCAGTAAACGCACGCCGATGTGGTGGAATTGGTAGACACGCTGTCTTGAGGGGGCAGTGGGATCACTCCCGTGCCAGTTCGAGTCTGGCCATCGGCACCAATCGTTGATTTCTGGGGGCGTCGTCCGCCGCGGCGGTGCCCGTCCCGGCGCCCGGATGCATCCGGCAGTGATAAAATCAACCAGTTTCATGGTTGATTGCTAGATTTTTGCAGGATGCTTGCAGAGTACTTTCCAATTCTTGTCTTCGCCGGCTTGGCCGTGGGGGTGGGAACTTTCCTGATCGTCGCCGGCCGGCTGCTGGGACCGCATCGTCCCGACAGCGAGAAGAACTCGGCTTACGAGTGCGGCTTCGAGGCCTTCGAGGATGCCCGGATGAAGTTTGATGTGCGCTACTATCTGGTTGCGATCCTGTTTATCCTGTTCGATCTGGAGATCGCCTTCCTGTTCCCGTGGGCGATATCGCTGGGCGTGATCGGGGCGGTTGGTTTCTGGGCGATGATGCTCTTTTTGCTGCTGCTGCTGGTCGGCTTCATCTACGAGTGGCGCAAGGGCGCCCTCCAGTGGGAGTAGGCTTTATGATGCATCATCCGGATCACCCACCGCCGCCGGTTGACCTGCCGGAGGCTATCGAGCGCGGCTTCGTGGTCTCGAGCGTTGACAAGCTGGTCAACTGGGCGCGCACCGGATCGATGTGGCCGATGAGTTTTGGTCTGGCCTGCTGCGCGGTCGAGATGATGCAGGCGGGCGCCTCCCGCTACGATCTGGACCGCTTCGGCGTCATGTTCAGGCCCAGTCCCCGCCAGTCGGATGTGATGATGCTTGCCGGCACCTTGTGCAACAAGATGGGGCCGGCCCTGCGCAAGGTCTATGATCAGATGAGCGAGCCGC
>JAPORI010000248.1:0-2045 GCA_026710225.1 Betaproteobacteria bacterium | reverse complement strand
GTGCGCCAACGGTGGCGGGTACTATCGCTAGTCGTATTCGGTGGTGCGCGGTTGCGACCGGATCGTTCCGGTCGATATCTATGTTCCGGGCTGCCCACCCACCGCCGAGGCGCTGCTGTACGGAATCTTGCAGTTGCAAAAGAAGATCAGGCGCACCAACACGATAATTCGCGCCTAGCAGACGAAAAGTGGGAAAAGGCTCCCGGAAATCCTCCGGCAAGAAGCAGCGTAGCAAGGCCGAAGCAGTTCCGCCGCCGGCCGCATCATCCGGCAAAAAAGCTTCCGGCAAGGCTGCGGCAGCAGCCGCGGCGGAGACAACCCTGCTGTTGGGGGCACCGGCGCCGATTCGTCCGTGGCGCAATTTCGATCAGCCGATCCTGATTGTCCAGCGCCAGTGGTCGCAGGAGGTGGCGCCGATGCTGCTGGTTTTCTTTTCCGCCTTCCTGCTCTACGCCCTGACCGCACCGCGCAGTGTTACCCTGGAGGACGACGGCCTGTTCTTGATGAATCTCGAGCACTGGGGTGTGTGTCACCCGCCTGGCTATCCGCTTTATTCGCTGCTTGGACCAAGTTTCTATCACCTGATGCCGGACTTCATCGCCCCGGCGCTGCGCGGGCATCTGTTTTCCGGCTTCTGCGCGGCGGTCGCCGCATCGGCAGTATATGCAATCGTCATTCAACTGGTGCGCAGCCGGCTCATCGTCGTGATCGCCGGATGCGCTCTGGCCGCTTCCGATGTGTTCTGTACTCAGGCGATAATCGCCGAGGTCTACACCCTCAATGCGATGATGTACTTCATCGTCATGGCGATGTGTCTGCGCTACGCCGGTGCCGATGCACGGGAAAGTTCCGGACGGGGGCACCTGTATCTGTACTGCGCCATCGCGTTTGTCTACGGACTGGGCCTGTCCAATCACTGGCCGTTGCTCGGTCTGGGCAGCATCGGCTTGTTGCTGATGGTCATTTCCCAGTGGCGCAACCTGCTGGCAAGGATGCCTTTCGGGGGGATTTGTCTGCTGATCGGCTTGCTGCCATACACCTTTTTGATCTGGCGTTCGCAGACGGATGCACCGCTCAATTTCTACGGCCCGCTCGACAGTCTCGAGCAGCTGCGTTTCTATGTCACCCGCGGCGGCTACAGCGGGGTGGACAACCAGTCGGGGGTTGGGCTTGAGGAGAAACTGGCCTTCACCCGCTTTCTGAGCAACGAGTTTCTCTGGCAGTTCACTCCGCTCGGGCTGGCACTGGCAATTGCCGGCTTTGTCGCCATGCTCCGTTCGCGGGTGCATAGCTGGCTGGCGTGCAGCCTGTTCGTTTCCTGGTTCATGGCCGGGCCGTTGCTCATCATCCTGATCGACTTTCAAAACGAGTTCATCTGGTTTTCGGCCTTTCGCGTCTACCATCTGCTCAGCTACGGAATAACCGCAATCTGGCTGGCCTATGGCCTGGCCTGGCTGGTTGATTTCCTGCGCAGCCGCCTGCAGTCTGGCCTTGCTCCGCATGCCTGCGGAGTGAGTCTGGGTGCAACGGTGATTGCCGCCAGTCTGGCGGTGCACTGGCATCGCAACGATCGCTCCGAATATTTCTGGGCGCGGGATCTGGCGATGTACAAGCTCGGTTCGGTCGAGCCGGGGACCCATCTGTTCACCTTTGACGATCTCGATTTGCCGGTCGGCTACTTGTCGTATGTCGAGTATGTCCGTCCCGACGTGACAGTCTACAACGATCAGGCGCTGGTTTTTGGCAACCGTCCCTACAGTCCTTTCCTGCCCGACAGCCAGAAGAAACTGGTGCTGCAGAAGTTTGCCGAAGAAATTCAGGCTCCCATCTATTATCATCCCAACCGGCTTGACTTGTTCTCCAGCCAGACCAACGGCTCCGACTTTCTCGGCTTCTGGCGGCGGCTCAACAGGGCCACCAATGAAAGCCGGGTGGTGCTTTCCGACAGCCTGCTGTTGTGGCTGGAAAACGCCCTTGACAGTTCCGGCAAAATTTCCGATCGCTGGACCCGCCAGCAGAACTCCGGCCTGATTGAAACCTTTACT
>JAPORI010000070.1 GCA_026710225.1 Betaproteobacteria bacterium | reverse complement strand
GCACCGAGCACCTGCACCCAGACATGGTTGCTGTCGCGCACCAGATGCACATCCGCTCCACCTATCCCCGCATCCAGCCGGATCACATCGGCGGCATCACCTGTCGCCCGCAACTGATCGGCCGATACATACACCCGCATGAGAGCACCGTAGCCAACCCGCTCGACCCGGTTATAGCCTTCATAGACGACATCAAAACCGCTGGCCAGACCCAGCCGATACTCGTCATTGCCGCCCAGGCCAAGCAGATGATCGTTGCCGCCGGCGCTGCCGTCGAAAATGTCTCCCAGATTGACGTTGCCATACAGGATGTCATTGCCCGCACTGCCGCGAATCGCCACCGACTCCAGCTCGGTGTGACCCCAGACAGTGCCGTCGGCAAACATGATTTGCTCGACCTTCGATTGCTCGTTGGCATAGTAGTCGACCAGCTTGATGCTCGCCACCACCGGACGGACGCCGCCGCTATCGGCGCTACCGAGCACCTGCACCCAGACATTGTTGCTGTCGCGCACCAGTTGCACATCAAAGACCCCTATTCCCGCATCCAGCCGGATAACGTCACCGCTGTCCCCGGACGTACGCAGATAGCGACTGGTCGCCTCATCCTTGCTGTAGCCCTCGTAGACCTCGTCAAAGCCGCTGGCCAGACCCAGCTGGTAACTGCTGTCGCCGGCCAGGCCAAGCAGCCGGTCATTGCCGGATGTCGGCATGTGCATCAGCGCATTGGTCGTGCCGCTGCCGTCAACCTTGTGCAGCAGATCCGCTGCCAGTGGCGCATGGTTCAAATCCGCATCGGTGGTGACCGCACTGCCCTCGTCATCAACCCGGATGGTGCCGCCATTGAGACTCAGCTTGTTGGCAGATATCGAGATACCGTCCGCGTCCATGTCGCCGGCCGCTATTGTGTACAGGAATCTCAGCCTTCTTGTGCCGCTACCTATTTCCGGATCGGTGCCGCTGCTGTCATAGGTTGCGACCCGAGCCTGGCCGCCGACATCGATCTCTAGTTGCGGAGCACCGGTAACCTTGACTTCGCCGTTGAAATAGACATCGATTTCAACTGTCTCACCGATGGCATAGGTATCACTGGCAGCGGCAACCGAGGCTAGGGCAATTCTCCAGATCCGGGGGGCCACCTCCAGATAGTCGATGTTGACGAATCCGTCCGCCTTGCCGTCTCCGACCACCACCCGGATGGTGTGCTCGGCATAGGACAGGGCGCTGTTGCTGTAGGCTAACACCGGCTCGGTACTTGCTGTTGCCGCCTCGGACATGAACTTGGCGCGCAGGATTCCGTCTATGTAGATGTCGGCATCGCCGGCAGCCGCATCGGCTCTCAGATACAGTTTGACGCTGGTTCCGAAAAACTTGTACTCGGCCCAGTCGCCGGCAGTCTTTGAAGAATGGATCGATGCCAGCCAGGTGCTGCCCCGATGCGCCGCCTCGTCCTGAAAGTATTCCCAGTCGCCGTGATAGAGCCAGGCCAAATCAAAGTTGTCCACCCTGCCGCCGCCATTGAACAATTTCCCCGATTGATTCAGTATACCATTGCCCTGAGCGCCAAACAGGCCGCCGGGGCCGGCGGGCATGCTGATTACGTACTTTACATTGAGTGCGTTCTTTTCAAAGACCGACTTGGCTATGACATTGCTTTGCAACTCCGGCATGATGGTGCGCTGGGAATCGTCGTCTTCAAATGCCCACCAGCCATAGAATTGGCCGTTTTCCGTGGGCGGATGGAGATTGATGTCATACTCGCCGCCGAAGGGATGGTATCCAGTCGTCATATCTATCTGGAAATAATCTATCTGGCTTGGAACTAGTACACGATCGGTGGTTTCAACATAGTATGAATACGGATCCACGTGGGGATGCTCGTAGGCGGGGACATCGCTTAGCGGGCTGTTATCCGGCCATACATAACTGGGGATATTGTGCGACTGATTGAAAAGCTGGATGTAGCCGTAGTCCGGATTCTGCCGCCAGACATGCCGTTTGAAGTCATGGATGAGATGGCCATCTCTTTGGTAGGCAGTCCAATTGCCATTGAGATCATACCAGAATCCGAGGATCGTGTCGCCGGTCGGATCCTTGTCGATCAACTCCTGGATCTGCTTTTTATTGAATTCGTATGATTGCGGATTGTTGTTGGAGATATAACCGGTGTTGGTATAGTTATACTCGTGCACCCGGTCCGGTATCGAGTACCACAGCACCACTTTCAGGCCGAAGTCGTGGGCTGATTCCAGCACCGCCTTGGGAATGTCGATATCGGGAGTCTTGCTGGAAGCTATGTCATAGGTGGTGTAGGCGCTGTCCCATGAACACCAGCCGGTATGATGCTTGGTGATGAAGGCCAGGTATTTTGCGCCCGCATCCTTGGCCCGGCGCGCCCAGTCGTCGGTAATGGTTCGCTTGAATTCAGCCTGATCGTTGGTCGGCGCCTCGAATTGATAGGTTGGGATTATCAGTGAATTGGAAAAGGCGCTGTTATCGGGAGCCGGTTTCTGGGTGTTGGTGCCAAACTTGCCGGTATACAGATGATGCTTGAAACTGCCAACCCCTTCACTGGCCTGGTGGGTGAAGTTTATCTGCCCGAAATTCACCTTGATCGCGAATTTGAGCGCGGCATATGCCTGCTTTTCTGCATCGGTAGGTCCCAAATTCGGCTGCACCGGGTCCTGATACTCAACAGGCAGGAAAGAGGAATCGGCGGCAAGAGCCAGGGATTCCGGTGCGCGTTCAGGGGGATTGTCGGGGTTTGCTTCACCCCTGAAAGTTCCATCCTGACCGCCTGAAACGGCAACTTCCTGCCCAAAGAAGGAACCGGCCGCAGCAACTTGTCCGGCACTCGGGCGGGCAGGAGAATCAGGCGCCGCCAGCGAAGGCAACTTGAAAACCTCGGCACTGGCCGCTTTCGCCAACTGGCCAGTTGCCGGCGCATCTGGCAGCAACTGCGATGCTGCCTTGTATTTTTGGCCCGATACAACCCGGCCGGAGGCTATCCCTTTTTCGGCCAATGTTCCCGCCTCGTCGGGGGACGCATCAACATCCGAGCCAGTTGCAGTCTCATCGGCAAATACCGGCCCGGCCAAATCAGCACCCACCGTCGTTTCGGCCACAGCAGCCGACTCAGCCGCTTCCGGCTCGGACCAAACAACTGCCAAAGCCGCACTCTGGCTGAAAATGTCCGAGACCGAATTGATCCGCTGGGAAGATGCCGGCAAGGATGCCGCCATCCACAGTCTGGACGGCTCGATATCGGCAAACGCGATGCCAGGCGGGAAAGACCCGGCGAAGCCTTGTCTTTCCCCCCAAATTCTGCTGTTGCGCACCAGAGCCGCAAGGGAAAAATCATTGCCAATCATCTAGCCAGTTTCTCCAAGTTGATTGCGCGCAAATGCCGCCGGCACATTTCCAAACCGCGCCAGTTTTTCCCGGATGCCAAACCTTGCAGGCACTGAGGCAAACATTTGCCAAACCATCAGGCAACCCGCAGGCGAAACTTGGTGGCGACAGAGCCTGCCCATCGGAGCAATTATATCATATTTAGGCCTGAATCCGGCAGGATTCATAGCAAGACTTTTGGAAAATTTGCAGGATCGAGGGATTTTCGCTTATTCCAGTGCGTCAATTACCACGGACAACTCCTCTCTTTTCAGAGGTGCCCACAAGTATCTGGACAACAAGAATATTAGCAACTGAATACTATGTGAATCTGGGAATTGCCCTTAGGCTGGTACACTGCTCAAGCATGTCAAAATCGCGGTCAGAATGCAAGAGCGGAATATCGTCCCGAATAGCAACCGCGGCAATAAGGCAATCAATGATTTTTCTCACTGAATAACCTTGCTGCCGGCAGAAGCGAAACAGGCAGGCTGCCTGTTCGTAATCGGTATCCCTGATTGGCAGGATATCGGCAACTGACAGCAACCGTTGCAGGCTGCGCAAATGGTTCTCATCGCGGGCACCGGCCGTTACTTCCATGCAAATTGCCGGACAGGTGGCAATACTCTTTTTCTCCTGCAACAGCGAGCGGACGCGCTGGCAGGTCGCCGAATTGGTGTCGCGCAAGAATTCAATCCAGGCCGACGTATCAACCAGAACCATCGCCTGCGCCCCGCAACTCGTCCAAATCCCCTTCCCAGCCGCAACCTTGCAGCCGCTTGATTTCATTGCTGGTAAGAGGCTCGGGCAACAGCCGGCGCAGCGCGAAGTTAATCGCCTCGCGCTTGGTGCGCAGACGGTAGCGCTTCATCACCTGCGCGCATATTTCATCGTCAATGTCCACGTTTGTGCGCCCCATGTGCATATTATACACAAAAAACGACAAATAATCCAAATTTCCCCGCCGGACGGTGCTAGAGCCTTGCTGGGCAAAGGTTGGTGGGTAAGTGGCAGTGGGCAGGGTCGAGACCTGATCGATTCCGGCCTCCGCTTCTCGGCGCTCCGGCTCGGCCACCTTCGCCTTGAACCCTGCCGATTGCCTTTTCATTGTTTTTTCGGTCATTTATCCACTTTTGGCCTGACTGAGCAAATGTATTTATTTAAACACCTTTTTTGTGTTGTAGAATACCACTTGTCGCCATGAAAGCAACTACCGCGATCAGACGTCTGGCCGAGCATGACCGCCGCGGCCGCCATGTATTTGCCG
>JAPORI010000153.1 GCA_026710225.1 Betaproteobacteria bacterium | reverse complement strand
GCCATGATCGGCCCCAGGCCCATCGATACGGTCGGGAACTGCCAGTAGTCGGGCATCAGCCACGGATGCGGATAAGAGGACAGACCGCCGCCGGCGGTCTCGGTGCGAAACAAATCAAGCTGCGCTTCGCTTATCCGGCCCTCGAGAAAGGAGCGGGCGTACATGCCCGGCGAGGAGTGCCCCTGGACGTAGACCATGTCGCCGCAGTCGGCGTGCGGACCGTCGGCCAGCTGCGGGTGCCGCACCCGGAAGAAGTGGTTCTGGCCGACATCGTAGAGCACCGCCGCCGAAGAGAAACTGGCGATGTGGCCGCCGAGTGATCCGTCCCGGCGGTTGGCGCGCACCACGGTTGCCATCGCGTTCCAGCGCACGTAGGAGCGCAGCCGGTACTCCAGATCGATGTCGCCCGGATACTCCGGCTCGGCGGCGGCCGGGATCGTGTTGACGTACGAGGTGTTCGGCGAATAGGGCAGGGCGGCGCCGCGGCGGCGGGCGTTTTCAAGCAGGATTTCGAGCAGCTGGTGGGCGCGTTCGGCACCCTGGCTGGCGATAACCGATTCAAGAGCCTCGATCCATTCGCGGGTTTCGGCCGCGTCCGGATCCTCGCCGAATCTGGGGGTGCTCATCTTGATCGCTGCTGCTTGGTTGAAGTTTCCTTTTGGTGGGGTGTCTTGCCGATTCTAGCTTCCCCCTGCCGCGCCGGCGGCTAGGGCAGCAGGCTGGCGATGGTTGCGGCCAGCTCGGCAACCTCGGCATCGCTGCCGATTACTGATGCCGGCTGGCCGCGTCCATCGAAGAAGTGAATCTGCTCGCCCTGGCCGACGCCGAGGCGGCCGCCGGCAAAGGATTCGTAGTGCACCCCAAAGCGGCCGGCCACTGAGCGCAACTGGCTGGGAGGGATCCGGCCGCCGATGAAGCCGGCGCCGAACAGCTTGAGAAAGTCGCGCAACACGATCCGGCTGTCGCGCTCCGGGTCGACGGTGATGAACAGCACCTTGAACGAGCGAGGGTTGCCGCCGGCCTCCTTGCGCGCAGCCGCCAGCCGGGCCATGATCTGGGCGCACTTGTCCGGGCAGTTGCTGTAGCCGAAGTACACCGCCAGCGGCACCGGCGCCAGCGAACTGAGGCGGCGCAGCCGCCCGGCGTCGTCAATGAACTCGAAATCACCGCCCCAGCCGCTCCCGCTGCTGTCGCCGGGCTCGGCGGCGGCAGCCGGCAGCAAGGCGGCCAGCAAGGCCGCGGCAATCAGGGTGCGGATACTCACAAAGCGGCGCTGCCATTTTAAGAAAACACCGGCTCCGACACGCCCGGGCGCGCTGTGCCGCTAGAATCACAGGTCGCCTTTTTTGTTCATTGTAATTTTTAAAAAACCGGCTGTTTTGCTATGATTCTGATTTTTCTGATCGTCTTGGCCTGCGCCCTCGCAGCAATCGTCTACAGTTTTTACTGCAACAACTGGATCATGGCCCGGCCTTCCGGCAGCGCCAGAATGCAGGAGATCGCCGCTGCGGTGCAGGCCGGCGCCTCCGCCTATCTGAAACGCCAGTACCGCACCATCGGCATGGTTGGCGCAGCGATCTTTGTCATGCTGCTTGTCTTTGACCGGCTGGTCGCAGTCGGCTTCGCTCTTGGGGCGCTGCTGTCGGCGGCGGCCGGCTTCATCGGCATGCATGTTTCGGTGCGCGCCAACGTCAGGTGCGCGGCCGCCGCCGAGGAGGGTTTGGCGCCGGCTTTGAGCGTTTCGTTTCGCGGCGGTGCGATCACCGGGATGCTGGTCGTCGGGCTCGGCTTGCTCGGGGTGGCCGGCTACTTCGCCTTCCTGTACCTGAATGCGGCTGAAGATGCAACCTTGAAGCAGTTGGTGCATCCGCTGCTCGGACTGGCCTTCGGCGGCTCGCTGATTTCGATCTTCGCCCGACTCGGCGGCGGCATCTTCACCAAGGGCGCCGATGTCGGCGCCGATCTGGTGGGCAAGGTCGAGGCCGGCATCCCGGAAGACGATCCGCGTAATCCGGCGGTGATTGCCGATAACGTCGGCGACAACGTCGGCGACTGCGCCGGGATGGCAGCCGACTTGTTCGAGACCTACGCGGTAACGATGATTGCGACCATGTTCGCCGGCGCCTTGCTCTATGCCGGTGCCGACGGCGAGATCGCCGCCAACGGCCTGGCTGCGGTTGCCTATCCGATGCTCATCGGCGCCGCCTCGATAGTTGCAACAATCTTCGGCTGCATGTTCGTGCGCGACTCGGCCGGCGGCACGCCGGCCTGGATGCTGCCGTTCGTGCCGGTGGTCGTTCCGATCGACAAACTGCTCAAAAGACTCAACGGCGGCAGCCCGATCATGAACATCCTCTATCGGGGGATGATCATCTCCGGCCTGACTTCGCTGGGGCTGTTCGCGCTGATCTCGATCCCGGTCGGGGCGGTTTCCGATCAGCTCAACGTGATCGGCCTGTTTCTGTGCGCGGCAACCGGATTGGCGCTGACTGCGGCGATGGTGGTGATCACCCACTATTACACCGATGCCGCGTTCCGGCCGGTGCTGGGCATCGCCCGCGCTTGCGAGACCGGTCATGCCACCAACATAATCGCCGGCTTGGCCCTGTCGATGAAAGCCTGTGCCGCGCCGATCGTTGTGGTGTGCGGGGCGATTTTGATCTCGTATCAGCTTGAAGGCATCTACGGGATTGCGGTTGCGGCAACCTCGATGCTGTCGATGGCCGGGATGGTGGTTGCTCTCGACGCCTTCGGTCCGATCACCGACAACGCCGGCGGCATCGCCGAGATGGCCGGGATGGACGAGAAGGTGCGCAGCGAGGTAACCGATCCGCTCGATGCGGTAGGCAACACCACCAAGGCGGTAACCAAGGGCTATGCAATTGGATCAGCGGGTCTGGCGGCGCTGGTGCTGTTTGCCGACTACACCAATGCGCTGGGCGCCATTTCCGGCGAGGATATCGTCTTTCGGCTTGATGATCCGCAGGTGCTCGTCGGGCTGTTCATCGGCGGCCTGATCCCCTACCTGTTTTCAGCCATGGCGATGGAAGCGGTAGGCAGGGCCGCCGGATCGGTGGTCGTCGAGGTGCGTCGGCAGTTCAAGGAGATACCCGGCATCATGGACGGCAGCGCCAAGCCGGACTATTCGCAGGCCGTCGATTTGCTTACCGCCGCGGCGATCAAGGAGATGATCATTCCGTCGCTGCTGCCGGTGGCGGTACCCTTTGTCGTCGGCATCACTCTCGGTGCCGAGGCGCTCGGCGGGGTTTTGATCGGCTCGATCATCACCGGCATCTTCGTCGCGGTGTCGATGACCGCCGGCGGCGGCGCCTGGGACAACGCCAAGAAACTGATCGAGGATGGCAGTTTCGGCGGCAAGGGTTCCGAGGCGCACAAGGCGGCGGTGACTGGTGATACGGTCGGCGACCCCTACAAGGACACTGCCGGTCCGGCGGTCAATCCGCTCATCAAGATCATCAACATCGTCGCCCTGATCATCGTGCCGCTGCTGTGAGATCGGCCGCTGGCCGGATCTTTGCCGTCGGCCTCATCGTCGGCGCATTTGTTGCCGGCGCAATCTTCGCCACCAGCAGCCGGATGCCGCCTCCGGCGCATTCGGGGGTTGTTCTTCACGATCTGCAAGGTAATCCGGCGCAGTTGCCGCTGGCGAATGCACCGCTGCTGGTCAATTTCTGGGCGACCTGGTGTCCGCCGTGCCGGCACGAGTTGCCGCTGCTGGAAGAGGCGGCGGCCGCCGGCATCCTGCCGGTGGTGGCGGTAGCCCTCGAAGACCGGCCTAGCGCCGCCGACTACTGGCAGCAGCAGGGCTTTTCCTTTCCGAGTCTGGTCGCCGGTCTGGCCGCCGGTGCCCGGCTGCTGGCTGACTACGGCAACCCGAACGCGTCAATGCCCTATACGGTGCTGCTGGCCGCCGACGGCCAGGTGGTTGCCGCCCGTACCGGTGCCTTTGCCAGCCTCGAGGAGGTCATTTCGTTCGTAAAACGGCGCTAGGCTTGGGTTTGCGGACATGCCTGGCTTACAATCTTGCCCAGCAATAGCGGTTTTTGCGGCTGGCTCGGAAAAACTGGCACGATTTTTCATTAACATTTTTTGAATGAAGCGAACAATTTCTCCCATTCCCGGTAGCCGGCCGCGGCGGCGTGGATTCGTCCACGTCCTGCTGCTGGTGATGTTCATGTTCGGGGTGGTGGTCTACGGGGTGCTGGAATCGCAAACGACCCTGCTTTCCCTGCAATCGGGCGAGCCGGTGCAGACCAGGGTAGCACTCAATCAGGCCAAGGAGGGGCTGATCGAGTTCGCCAGCCGGCAGGAGAAGCCGGCCCAGCGCGACTTCGCCGACACCCATCCGCCCTATATCTACTATAACCTGTACTCGTCCGACACAGTTGAAGCTGCGGAAGATGACATCGAAAACACTGGTAGCACCGATCCACTGGCGCTTTCTTTCCAGTATGCGGCCAACGATCATTTCATCGTCTGGCGTCCCGGTCAGTTGCCGTGTCCGGATGTCTGGGGAAATTCAGCCAGCGATGCCAAGGATGTCGATTTTGCCCTTTGGTTTAATGACGGCGACTTTGACGGGCTGGCCGATTACAACATGTTTGCCTGCAACAATGCCTCCGGACGATTCCCGACACCAGGCGCGCGCGCTCCTGGAACGGCCG
>JAPORI010000151.1 GCA_026710225.1 Betaproteobacteria bacterium | reverse complement strand
GTTCCAAGCCCAACTTCTTTCCTGCCGCAGTCATTGCCTCGATCAGGGCAAAGGCGTAGGCAGGTCCGCTGCCAGCGACTGCGGTTGCCGCATCGATGAGGTTTTCCCGCTCAACCCACAGCAACTTGCCGACTGAGGCAAACAACTGCCCAACCGGCTCTTTGCCAGCAACAGCAGCCGGTGCGGCATATGCAAAGGTGCATCCCTCGCCGATTTGGGCGGGAGTATTGGGCATGGTGCGCACGATCAGGGAACTGTCAAGCAGCCTGGTCAGGGTTTCAACCCGGGCTCCGGCGACTATGCTCACTGTCAGGGCCTTGGCCAGATTTCGGCTGCCAGCCAGTTGGCCGGCCGCAGCCGCCAGATCCTGCGGTTTGACGCATAGCAGGTAGGCGGCCGCTTCCGGCAACTGCGAAGCGTCGGCAACCGTCTGGCAGCCTGCTTGCTCCCACTGCCGACGCAGTTGCTCTACCGGCTCGGCTACCGCAATTTGCGCCGGTTCAAGAATGCCGGCCGCCTGCGCTCCGCGCAGCAAGGCAGCGGCCATTTTCCCGCCCCCGACTGCCGCCCAGCGAATCATTGACTTCGGGCGCCGAACAGCGCGCTGCCAATCCTCACCATCGTCGAGCCTTCCCTTATCGCCAGTTCAAAATCGGAACTCATCCCCATCGACAGGGTATCCAGACCGCCGCAGCGGCCCGATATCTCCTCTTGCAGGCTGCGCAGCCGGGAAAATCGCTCCCGCAGCAAAGCAGGCTGGGCACCGGCCTCCGGGATGCACATCAGGCCGCGCAGCCGGATGCCGCCCAGCCGGGAAATCTCCTCACCCAGATCGCCGGCCTCGCCGGCGCTGACGCCGCCTTTGCCGGCTTCGCCGCCCAGATTCACCTGCACACAGACATTGATCGGCTCCATGCCGGCGCTGCTTCTGCTTTCGGCCAGGCGCCGGGCCGTTTTCAGGCGGTCGATGCTGTGCACCCAGCTGCAGTGGCGGGCGGCCGCGGCGGTCTTGTTGCTTTGCAGGGCACCGATCAGGTGCCATTCAATATCGCTATCGGCCGGCAACCGCTCGATTCTGGCGATGATTTCCTGCACGTAATTCTCCCCGAAATCCTGCTGGCCGGCCCGCCGGCAGGCAATAACCTGCTGGTCGCTCTGGCGCTTGCTTACCGCCAGCAGGCGGACTGATTCGGCCGGCCGCGCCGGGCGGCTGGCGGCAGCTGCGGCCGCAATCCGGGTGCGCAGCGCCGCCAGCGCGGTCGGCTCTTCATATATAATAGCGGCTGCTTGCACTCTGCAAGTATATGTCAAAGGATAAATGCCCATGGCTCAGATGCAAGGAAAAGAACTGCTGGATCGACTGCTCAGGTTCGTCGTTGAGAACAACGCCTCCGACCTGCACATTTCGTCAGGACTGCAACCGCGAGTGCGCATTCACGGCGAGATCATCAACATCGACTCCGACGATATCGGCTCGTTGTCTCCGGAAGTGATGCTGTCGATGGCTCAGGCGATGCTCACCCGCGAGTCCGACTACAACAACTACCTTTCCACCTACGAGGCGGATTTTTCCTACGAGATACCGGATGTTGCCCGTTTCCGGGTCAATCTGTTCTTCCAAAGCCGCGGCCCGGCGGGGGTGTTGCGGGTTATTCCGGCCAATGTGCTTACCCTGCAGGAGTTGGAAGCTCCGGAGATGTTCACCAATCTTTGTCACGAAATCAAGTCCGGGGTGGTGCTGGTTACGGGGCCGACCGGTTCGGGTAAGTCAACCACTCTGGCTGCGATGATCAACGAGATCAATGAAAATGCCAAGGAGCACATTCTCACCATTGAGGATCCGATCGAATTTGTGCACAAGCCCAAGCAGTCGCTGATCAACCAGCGCGAGGTCGGAACCCACACCGACAGTTTTGCCGCCGCCTTGAAAGCGGCGATGCGGGAAGACCCGGATGTCATTCTGGTCGGTGAGATGCGGGATCTGGAAACCATCCGGCTGGCGCTTACCGCCGCCGAAACCGGCCACCTGGTGTTTGGAACCCTCCACACATCTTCAGCCGCCAAGACGATGGACCGGGTCATTGACGTGTTTCCGGCTGCGGAAAAGGACATGGTGCGAGCGATGCTTTCCGAAAGCCTCAAGGCGGTGATTTCCCAGGCGCTGATGCGGCGGCCGGAGGGCGGCCGGGTTGCCTGCCATGAAATACTGGTTTCGACCGGCGCGGTGCGCAACCTGATTCGGGAGAACAAGGTCGCCCAGATCTATTCGGCAATCCAGACCGGCAAGGCCGACGGGATGCAGACCATGGACGATGCGATGATTACGTTGCTCGACAAGGGATTGATCAGTCCCAAGGATGCCTATGCCCGGTCGGTGAACAAGAAGAAGTTCGCGGCAATCGCCGGCATCTCCCTGCAGCAGGCGCAGGCCGACGCAGCCGAATAGCAGTTTCCCCCTTTTTTTCCGCCATCGTTTTTGCAGCGGGGAAAAAGAGGGTCAGGAGTTGATTTCGATCCAGCCAGTCGGCTGACTCTGGCCTGCCAAAGTCAGTTGCGGATTGACATCGATCTTACGCAACTGCAATTGAAGTTCCGCCTCTGCAATTTGCGGGGAATTGTTGTTCTCGCTCATGTGTGCGGCTATCAGTTTGCTCGGGCCAGCCTTGCCAATCAGGGCGAGCAGTTCCCCGGCCTGCGCATTTGACAGGTGGCCGTAGCCGCCGCTGATGCGCTCCTTGACTGAACGCGGATAGTTGGGGTTGTCCTCGAGCATCTGCGGATCGTAGTTGCATTCGAGTACCAGAGCGTTGCAGCCGCTCAGGATTTCGGCTATACGCGCCAATGGCCGGCCGATGTCGGTGGCAAAACCCAGCCGCGCTCCGTCCTTTTCGGCAAAGACGAACTGCACCGGCTCGCGGGCATCATGTGGCAATGTATAGGGCAGCACTGAAATTGATCCGATGACCTGAGGTTGATAGGCGCGCAGCGGCTGGAAATCGTCCTCGGCAAGTTCCAGTTGCAAGGCAGTGCCGCGGGTCATGTAGACGACCGGAGAGAAGCGGCGGATGAAAATGCCCAGGCTATTGGTGTGATCGGTGTGCTCGTGGCTTATCAGTATCGCGGTTATGTCCTCAAGAGCAACGCCCAGTTCTTCAGAGCGTTTTTTCAGGGAGCGCAGCGACAGTCCGCAGTCAAGCAGCAGCAGCGTCGAGTCGTGCTCGATGAATGCGGCGTTTCCTTTCGAGCCGCTGGCCAGGACCGCTAGCCGCATCGGCCGGACGCGTGTGCCTGATTAGAAATTGTCGGCAATCAGGGTTGCGATCGTCTCGCCTTCACTGCCTTCCGGTGCGGTAAGCAGCGATTTGTCGCTGCCGCTTTCCTCAAGCATAAGTTCTATTGAAACCGGAGAACTTTCCTCTTCGGCAGAAAACAGGCTTTCAAACCAGCCCTCGTCATCATCATTGTCGATTTGGCTGTATGCCACTGTCAGCAAACCGTTTTCCTGGTCGCGCTGCTCGATGGTGAAGCCGGCTCTGTCCAAAGCCAGCACCACCCGCTGCCAACTTTGCTGATAGGGCAGGTTGATTCTGAGCAGGTTGGCTTCCAGCTCGAACTCCTGCAAATCGATGGCTTGCTGGTCCAAATCCTCGATCGTTGCCAGCGATTCCTCCGGCAGCCGGAAATCAATCATCAGCCGCCGCAGCATTTCCGCTTCCAGGGTCGGATCGTGTGGCAGCCGCTCGAATTCGCTCGTGCTTATCTCGATGATGCCGCGGAAACTGATGTAGACCAGCGTCTTGTCCGGGTCTTCTGCGCGTTCAACCCGGGTGCGGAACTTGTGCCGCTCGCCGGTGTCGTGCAGGCGCTCAAGAGCCTGATCGATGAAAGCGGTAAAGCCGGTGCTAAGCACCTGCGCCCGGTTGAGCTGCCAGTCGGTTTCAATGATCCCCAGCTCCGGCGTTTCGTTTTCGATTATGAAGCCTTGCCTGATCCAGAATTCGCGGATGATCGGCCAGGCCTTGATTACCGGCAGATCGATCTCCAGCCAGCGTGAATTGCCGGCTCTAATGATGCGCGCCTGGCTGATTTGAGGCAAAATACGATCCTCTTCGTTTTGCACTTCAAGCAACTGCTCGGCCGAATCGATGATCACTCGCGGCGGCCGCACCAGGGATTCGGCGGACTGATTGGCGTCGGAACGGTAGTCGACTCGCTCGGCGCGGCGGATCTGCCGATATTCGTCCTTTCCGTAGAATTCCTCGGAATACAGGTCTTCGCTGGTGCAGCCGGCCAGCAGCACCGGTGTGACCAGCAGCAGGGCCGGCAGCAGATGGATTGTCTTGTTCATGCTTTTCTTCTTTTTTGAAATTGCAATTAATTGTTAATCTGAAACTGGGTTTCCGGTAATTTTGCTCAGGCCCGGGCGGCCTGACGGGCGGCGCGGACAACCGCACGCTGATGGCTTCGATCGAGATGCACAAGCGGCAGGCGCAGGGTGGGTCCGATGCGACCGGCCTCGTGCAGCGCCCACTTGACCGGTATCGGGTTGGCCTGCACTCCCTGGAGGCGGTTGAATGCAGCCAGCTTGCGATCAAGACGCACTGCATCTTTATGATCGCCGGATCGGGCAGCGCGCACCCTGCGGCTCCTTGCAGCCGGAGCAACATTGGCGGTGACTCCTATAACGCCGTTGCCGCCGTTTTGCATGAATACTCTCGAAGTGCTG
>JAPORI010000181.1 GCA_026710225.1 Betaproteobacteria bacterium | reverse complement strand
TGCACTTAACCCCAACATCCAGCCGCTATATCGGCTGCGATATTGCCTGCCGCCGGAAAAAAGGCCCGGATGGAGCGATTGCCATCAAGCCTGAGGCAGACTCTTTGCCAACTACTTGTCCGAACGAAGAAATGACGGTTTTTCGGTGATTTAGCCCAATTTGCACGGCTTTGCCAATTGCCGGTGCAAATGGATACAATGCGATCGGCAGTTTCGGCTGCCGCAAGTTGCCAAAACTGGCTGCGACTCCCCCGCTTAGCGAAGCTTGAAGTTGAGGCGGTAGGTGTCTCCGTCGCCGTCGGCGGCCAGATCAACATCGAGCCTGCGTCCGGAGAAGCGGAAGCCGTAGTTCTCAGCGACGATTCCGGCATCGGCTGACGAGAAGTCAGCGCTGAAGGTCGCCAGACCCGAATCGGCAAACAGCCGCACCGGCAGGCCGTAGCCGGCAGTTGCCGAAAGCGAGCGCTCCAGGTCGGCATCAGTGCCGGAACTGGACATGCTCGGTGCAACGGTAAGCAACAGCCCGCGGCCGTCGGAA
Organism: Betaproteobacteria bacterium; assembly: GCA_026710225.1. Taxonomy (GTDB): domain Bacteria; phylum Pseudomonadota; class Gammaproteobacteria; order Tethybacterales; family Tethybacteraceae; genus JAPORI01. The sequence goes on along the minus strand of JAPORI010000181.1, from coordinate 4,233 downwards.
CCGAAGTCGTAACTGATCCGGCCGTTTACGTTGCGCTCGTAGGTATCGCCCTTGGTGACCTGCATCCGGGAGAAGAACTCGGCGCTAAGGCCGCGGCTCCAGTTGACACTCACTGCCGCGCTGGCGTCGACCTCGTCCTCATCCAGCCACTCGTCACCGCCATCCCGGCGAATGTGCGCACCCAGCGACGGACGGAAAGTCCATTCGGAAGCAAGCGCAAACGACCGAGCAACCTCGAAGTCCAGATTGGCACGCCAGGACGAACTCTTGACCTCATCGAGCGACTGCGCCAAATCGGCGGCCAGCCTGCTTTGCACCACCAGCCCTTCCAGCCCGGCGCTGAGTTCCACAGAATGGTAAGCCCAGCTGCTGGTGAAGCCACCAGCGGCCGATGTATAGCGGGCATCGCGGGTAATCTCGGAATCATCGGTGCGGCGTATGAAGTCGCCCTTGCCGAAGCCGCCGCTCGCCCACAGCCGGATGCTGTCGCTGGCCTGATAACTCAGATACGGGTGGAAGCTGGCCAACTGCCGCTCGACACGCGCATCGTAGTTGCTCAGATCCATCTTCGCCTTGGCCCGGCCGGCAGCCAACCCGAAGCGAGTGCTTTGCATCCCCGCCTCGAAGCCAAGCAGGAACAAGTTGACATCACCGTCATAGAGCACCTGCTCCTCGTCAACTATCGGTGATCCGTCGATCGAACCGCGGCTGCCGGCACCCCACATGCGCAACTGCGAACCGGTGCGTGAATTGCCGTCCACCGCCAGGTCAAAGCCGCGGTCATACAGGTAGTCGCGCACCTCCATGCGCTCGATCCGATCCGAGTCGCTGTCGTGATCGTAGCGCCAGTCGTTCCACTGATCCTCGGCCGAAGCCATCCACATATACATCAACTCTTGCTCGCCTTCACCCTTGCTGCCAAAGCTGTAGTTGCTGGCCGTCGGTGCCCCGAGCGGCGAATTGAGCCGCTGGCTGATTATGTCGGAGGCCGCCGATGCGATCGCCCGATCAATCGCCATCAGGACAACCTCATCCTCGCGATCGGGGCTGGCCGGACGCACGACAAGTTCAACCAGCACCAGCACCAGGCCACCGTTGCCGTCGGTTACCTCAACCACAAACTGATAGTTGCCGGCAGCCAACTCAACACCGTCGGCAACCGTAATCACCCCCTGCCCGTCAATGGCAAACTGGCTGATTACCGCCGGGGAGCCGGTAAGACGGTAACTAAGCGTATGTCCGTCCGGATCGGTAACCCGCACCACTGCGATCTGCATCCCGGCTGCCGCTTCGGAAGTCAGCAACTCGATATCGAGCTGGGCGACTGCCGCTTCCGGAGCCTGATTGCCAGACGTCTGCACGTCAACCACGAACACCTGGCGGGCGCTAAGCGTTCCATCGCTGGCCACCAGGGTAACCGAATGCCTGCCCAGCGGCGCCGCCGGGGTTGCGGTGAACTTGACTTCGCTGGCAGTTGCAGTGAAACTCAGCCAACTCATCGCCGGAGTCGCCGTGTAGGTGATTGTGTCGCCGTCATCCGGATCAATCGCCGGACTGACGAAGAAGCTGCTGGAACTTCTGCCTACCACCCGGTAGAGTTCGCGGCTGGCCAGAAACTCGGGCGCCTCGTTGACATCACCGATTTGCACCGCAATCTCGGTTGACGAAACCCCGCCGAGGCCGTCGTCGGCATCGACCAGGAAGCGGTAGAACTCCTTGCCCTCGTGATCGAACTGTGCCCCTTCCCGCACCGACAGCGCTCCGCTGGACTCAACAATGGCAAACGGCGCAGAATCCGCACCGCGAATCTCATAGTTGAGATTCGGATTCGGATCGCTATCCTGGGCAACCACCATGCCCAGAGCACTACCGGATGCGTATTCACCCTCATCCAGCGAGAAGCTCTTGGTCGCACTGGTGAAGTCCGGCCGGCTGTTGGTAGTGCCGCGAGCGGCAATCACCAGCTCGAACACCCGCTCGTTCACCACCTGCGGATTGTTGAGTGCAACCGCACCGCTGCCGCTGGCTGCCGCCACCAGCGCGCTGGTCGAGGGAGCCACCACCGCCTGCAAGCGAATGGTAAGCGTCATTGCCACCGCTTCCGATGCAACCCCAACCGTCAACTCACCGGTGCTCGGATTGATCTGCACCCAGGCCGGCAATACCTGACCGTTGCTCTGCTCGGCCCGATACTCAATCGTCCGGCTCTCGGTCTCCGGATCATCAGCCCGGCGCAGTGCGATCGTCGTCGCAACCCCGACGGTTGCAATCTGGGCAAACTGCTCGGGCAGCACCGGCTGCTCGGCAATATCACTTATCGCCAGCATCAATGCGGCCGTCGTGGTTGCACCGTAGATGTCACTTACCCCGACCATGAACGTGTAACTGGCCTTGACCTCGTGGTTGAAGTTCACTGCCCGCACCAGGCTGATCACCCCGCTTTGCGCATCGATGGCAAACAGCGCTGCATCAGCACCGCCGCGGATGCTGTAAGTAAGCGCATCGCTGTCGCCGTCCTGACCCTGAATGGTGGCGATTTCGGTGCCAGCCGGGGTAAGTGCATCGCCATCGTTCTCCGCCCAGCTCAACGCACTGACATCGGTGACAAAGGTCGGGGTATTGTTGGCTGCCGACACCTGGTCATCAAGCCCCACCGCAGCGCTTTGCGCCAGCGCATCGGCGCTATACCAGTGCAAGGTTATGTCGTATTCAACCCCCGGCACCAGACCGACCATCCGCACCGTGCTGGTGTCGGCGATCGGCGCATCGGCCACATTGGCGGCTACCAGCGTTCCGGCAAAGCCGCCGCCGCCGTAGCTCACCACGATCGAGGCGCGGTCGAACTCATCGAACTGGGTCTTGTATTCGCTGTTGCTCCAACGCAGGGTCAGCTCGTTGCGGTCGCGACCGATCACCGCCAATCCGTGGCTGGAGTAGTCGTCGGGACGCTCGGCGATGTCGTTGATTTGCACCGTAACCGTGACCATTGCAATGCCGGGCACCAGGCCGGGTGCAGCACTTTCGCCGTCGGTCGCCTGCACCACCAGCTCGTATGAAGAGCGACGCTCGTGGTTGAAGTTGACCCCGGATACCGCCGACAGTTGACCGTCGGCAGCACCGATGGTGAATTCGCTAACCGTTCCGATCAGACTGTAAGTCAGATCATCATTGTCTTCGTCGGTGGCGGCAATCGGATCGCCGATCGGAACTGCCGCAGCGGCCAGATCGGTGCCGCTGTTTTCATCAAGGGTAAGTTCGATGGCGCCAATCACCGACAGATCAAACTCGGTCGGCGCATTGGCGTTGGCAACCTGCACCGCAACCGTATGCGGCAGGCTACCTTGGTAGTAACTGTCGCTGCTGGCCTGCTCGAACACCCCGATCGAAACGCTTACCGACCGGCTGCCCTTGACCGTCTCGTCTACCAGACGCACCATCGCCTGCTGGGCTGTGTTCCAGTTGGTGCGATCAAACTCCATCGTCACCGGCGTTACCGAAACATCGGCATCATCGGTGCTGGCCAGCGTCAGGGTTACCTCATCGGAGAGCGGCTGGACATCGAGACGCACTCCGAAACTCGATGTGCGGGTGCTCGCCGACAGCGCCACCAGCGAACTGGTGTCGGAGACTATCGCTCCGCCGGATCGCACCCGCAGCACGAAGTCGCGGGAAGCAGTCAGACCGCCGCGACCGGTCGCCACCACCCGCAGGGTGATTACGCTGCCAACCGGAATCGTCGAGGCAAACGTGAAGGTGCGGAAGGTAGCCGTGTTGCTGCGATCGCCGTCGAAACTCACCCCCAGATTGCCGGCAATTGCTACCGGTGAGTCGTTGACCACCTGGAATGCCGTGTAGGTGATCGAAGTCTCAGCATCGCTGGTATCCGGATCGCTGGCCGCCGGAATCCGATAACTGCCAGCGACATTCTCGATCAGCGTCTGATCCAGCAACTCCGGCAATACCGGCGGCTCGTTGACGTTGGCAACCGCAATTGCAACCGTCACCGTCGCCTCTCCCGGCACCAGCCCAACTGCCGCAGTCTCGCCGTCGGCCGCCTTGAGGGTAACCAGATAACTGGCGGTGGCCTCGTGATCGAGGACGGTGTCCGCCTTGAAACTGATCTGACCGGTAGCCGAATCGACTGCAAACAGCGCCGAGGAGCCAACCAAAGTATAGGCAAGGCTGTCATTGTCCTCGTCAGTTGCCACCACCGGTGCGCCTACCGGATCGGCG
>JAPORI010000117.1 GCA_026710225.1 Betaproteobacteria bacterium | reverse complement strand
GTTGATGTTGATCTCGACGATGGTGAAAAAGCGGCTGCGGCTAGCAAACAGTTCCAGAAAGATGGCCGCGCCCACTCCGAGCGGAAACGAGATCAAGAAGGTGATCAGGATGGTAAAAAACGAACCGGCCACCGCGCCGGCGATGCCGGCCAGTTCCGGATCGCGCGAATCGGCATTGGTGAAAAAGCGCGTGTTGAACACCACCCGGGCATCGCCGGAGGCAACCAGCGCATCCAGCACATCCAGCTGCGCATCGGCCAACGCCCGCCTTTCCACCTCCCGGGCTGCATGCGGCGATCCCTTCAGATAGGCCTCGGCCTTGGAGCTAGTCGGCAGCCAGAATTCACCGACTGTGCCGGCCAGTTGCGGGTCAGCCTTGACCATTTCGTGCAGCTGCACCGCCGCGCCGAAACTTACCAGCTCGTCAAGCATCTTGCGATTGGCGCGGCTGGTTGCCAGATCAGGAAAACGGCTGCGCAGCGATTCCCTGATCAGTTTTTCGAACACCAGTGGATTGCGGCTGGCCGGATCGCCGAGCCGATCGACATCCAGATCGATGGTCAGCCGCATTTCCGCAGCCATGAAGCCGCGCCAGCCCAGCGCCACCACTCCGGCAAACAGGCCGACTAGAAACAGCAGCGCCAGCGCGGTGGCGCCGATGCCCGAAGCTACGAAAACCCGTTGCCGGCGGTAGCGGCGGGCGATGTTTTCCTGCCTATTCATAGCGCTCCTGATACTTGCGAATCGCCTGCAAGGCGATGAAGTTGAGCAGCAAGGTGATCATGAACAACAACAGTCCGAGTCCGAACGCGGCCAGAGTCTTCGGATCATCGAATTCCTGATCGCCGGTTAGCAAGGCGACGATCTGCACGGTAACCGTGGTAACCGATTCGAGCGGATTGACGGTGAGGTTGGCAGCCAGGCCGGCGGCCATCACCACGATCATCGTCTCGCCTACCGCCCGCGACAGGGCAAGCAGGATGCTTGACACGATGCCGGGCATCGCCGCCGGCACCACGATTTGCATCGCGGTCTCGTAACGGGTGGCGCCCATGCCAAACGATCCGGCGCGCAGATCATCGGGCACCACGAACATCGCATCATCCGACAGCGAGATGATGAACGGCAAAATCAGCGCCGCGATCATCAACCCGGAAGCCAGCGCAGTCTCGCTGGATATCTCGAACCCGGAAGCACCACCGATGTCGCGCAGCCAGGGATTGAGCACCACCACGGCGAAAAAGCCGTAGACCACCGTCGGGATGCCGGCCAGATATTCCAGCGCCGGCTTGAGCCGGCGACGCAGATTGGGATTGGCGAATTCGGACAGGTAGATGGCGACCACTATCCCCAGCGGCGTGGCGATGATCATCGCGATCGCCGAGATGAGCATGGTGCCGGCTAACAGCGGGATCACCCCGAACTTGCCGCTGGCGCCGGCCTGATCGGCGCGAATCGCGATCTGCGGCGACCATTCCAGGCCAAACAGGAATTCGCCAATCGACACCCGTTCGAAAAAGCGCACCGTCTCGGCGAGCATCGAAAAGACGATGCCAATCGTGGTGACGATCGCAACCGCCGCACAGCCGGCGAAGACTGCGTGGGCAATCGCCTCGAAACTGCGGCGCGAGCGCAACCCGCGATTGCTGTTGCGCAGGCCAGCCAGCGCCCCCGGCACCGAAGCGGCAATGATCAGCGCCGAGAGCAACCCGACCGGCACACGGCGATCGACCTGGTCCAGCACCATGCCAATCGCAATGAGCAGGCTGCCGGCCAGCAGCGAAGCCAGCGCCGCAGCGGCAGCGTGCTGATGCACCTTCACCGCCGCAGCCTGCTGCTGGGCTCCGAACTGGACCGCTCCGGCAGCCGCAAGACTGCTTGCCGCCAGAACCACCAGAAGTGTAGCCTCCATAATGGCAACTAATGAATATTGTTAGGGGAAAATGGACATCTGCGCACCGGACGCGTCCAGTCTAACATACGACCTGCGGACGCGCCTGTGCAACTGACAAATGCCCTCCCCCGGCCTTGGAAGCCAAGACCGAAAAGCGTCTGGCTACAGACGCACCGCCTGGCGGCCGCTCACCGCTGCGCGCACTTCGTCGCGGCTGGCGGCAGGCAGCGGAATCAGGCCGCGATCGGACAGGAAGCCGTCCTCGCCAATCGATTCTTCGGCAGCGAAGAACTCGACGAACTTGGCAACCTCTTCCTTGCTCTCCAACGCCGAACTCTTGACGTAGAAGAACAGTGGCCGGGAAACCGGATAAGACGAATCGGCGATGCTCTCGAAGGAAGGCGTAACCCCCTCGATGTCGACCCCGCGCACCCGATCGGCATTTTCCTCAAGAAAGGAGTAGCCGAAGATGCCGAATGCATCGGCGTTGGTGGCCAGCCGCTGGATGATCAGGTTGTCGTTCTCGCCGGCTTCGATGAACAGGCCGTCCTCGCGGATCGCCTTGCACACCGAACCCTTCTCGTCCTTGCCAAGCTTGTCGAAGCCGTCCATCTTCTCGCAGCCTTCCTCCATCACCAGCTCGACGAACGCGTCGCGGGTGCCGGAAGTCGGCGGCGGACCGTAGACTTGGATCTTGACATCGGGCAGACCGGCGGCAACATCGCTCCAGCTCTGGTGCGGATTGGGCTTGGTGCTGCCGTCGGCCTCGATCACGTCTCTAGCCAGCGCCTTGAAAAGCTGGGCGCGGGTCAGGCTGATTGGCGCACCGGAAAGGCTCTGGGCGAACACTATGCCGTCAAAGCCGATCTTGACCTCGACCAGATTGCCGACGCCGCTGCTGGCACACAGCTCGACTTCCGAGGACTTGATCCGCCGGGAAGCGTTGCTGATGTCCGGACCTGCGTCGCCGCCGGCGCACAGCAACTTCATGCCGCCACCGGTGCCGGTCGACTCGATGTTCGGTGCCGCCAGGCCGGTAATCTGGCCGAAGCGCTCGCCGACGACGGTCGCAAACGGATACACCGTCGACGATCCGACTATCGAGATGTCGGCAATGGCCGTCGAGGAGGCCAATGCAGCCGCCAGGGCAACCGCAGTCGCGCCGGCAGTAGGGAAATGCTTGTTCATGGTGGTTTTTCTCCTGTTGAATGAGGGAAGAAATATGGTTTGGTTTAAGTTACAAAGGGCGAGCGCGCCGAGCCGGCAGCGGCGGCCAGAATAGGCAAAGGGTTACAAGCACCGGCAATAGCAGTGTGCGGATAAAAGGGACGGCCGGACGCATCCGGCCGGGAGCCGGGCGCGACTGTCTGCGCTGCCTGTGATGAATAGGGAAGCCGCCAAGGGCTGGAACCTTCTGTTTTCCAGCTTGCGGCGCCAGCACCATCGGTGCGGTTATGTGATGTTTCTGCAAGTTCGCTACCTGCCATCAACAACAAACGGGGGAAATTATATGCCATGGAGCAAAGCCGGGGCCAAGCGGCTGCCCCGGCAGCCGGCTAGAATAAGAAAAAGGCAATGAGCACACTGGCCGCAAACCCGCCAACCGACCGCGCCGGGCGGACGGTTTCCTACCTGCGCCTGTCGGTTACCGACCGCTGCGACCTGCGCTGCCGCTACTGCCTGCCCGAGCAGCCGCGCTTTCTGCCCAAGGCGCAGATACTCACCCTTGAACAACTGCTGCTGATCGCGCAAGTGTTCGTCGGACGGGGGATAACCAAAATCCGCATCACCGGCGGCGAGCCGCTGGCTCGGCGCAACGTGATCTGGCTCATCGAACGCATCGCCGCCCTGCCGGGACTGGCCGAGACGGTGCTGACCACCAACGGCACCCGGCTGGCGGCAATGGCCGATGATTTGCGCTGCGCCGGCATCGCCCGGATAAACGTATCGCTCGACACCCTCGATGCGGCCAAGTTCACCCGCCTCACCCGCACCGGCGACCTGGCGCAGGTCACCGCCGGCCTGGCCGCAGCCGCAGCAGCCGGCTTTGCGGCAATCAGGATCAATACGGTGCTGATGAACGGCTTCAACGATGACGAACTGACCGCGCTGGTCGAATTCGCCGATCAACTCGGTGCCGACATATCCTTCATCGAGGAGATGCCGCTGGGTGATATCGACGGCAGCCGCCCGCACCGCTATCTGGAAGCCGGTGCAGCGCTGGCAATCCTTCACCGGCGCTTTGCCCTGACCGAGACCGATTACAGCAGCGGCGGACCGGCGCGCTACTGGCAGTTGGCCAATTCACCGACCAGAGTCGGTTTCATCGCCCCGCACAGCCGCAACTTCTGCGCTTCGTGCAACCGGCTGCGCATCACCTGCACCGGCGATCTGTATCCGTGTCTGGGACAAAACGGCCGGGTGGCGCTGGCTGCCGCGGCAGCAGCCGGCGACCGGCAGGCGATCAGCGATGCCATCGACCGCGCTCTGGCCAACAAGCCGGACGGCCACCACTTCGCTGCGGCCAATGCCGGTGCCCAGGTGCTGCGCTACATGGCCACCACCGGCGGCTAGCAACGCTTATGCTTGCCCAAGCAAGGCCAGACAACCCGAAAAAACCGTGCTACAATCGCCCTCGACTGCCATTGCGAAATTCTGACTCATTGATATGCCTACCATGATTGCCAATGTCAAGCATTGCGCGGCACACAGCCTGTGTCTGGATTAGCACGGGTCCGCGCAACACATCAGGCTAGCCAGTGATGTTGCTCGACTGGATTAGGAACCGGGGGCAGCCACCGGCAAACAAGCCGGAGCCCCTGATGCTGAACATGGCCAGGGAATTCAACTTGCAATTCAGTTTGGAGAAGGATTCAAC
>JAPORI010000202.1 GCA_026710225.1 Betaproteobacteria bacterium | reverse complement strand
GGGCATCGGCATGGACATGGCGATCTTCGCCATTCACCTGATGGGCATCTCGTCGATCTTCGGGGCGATCAACATCATGACTACCCTGCTCAACATGCGCTCGCCGGACATGCCGCTGATGAAGATGCCGCTGTTTTGCTGGACCTGGCTGATCACCGCCGGGCTGCTGATCCTGGCGATGCCGGTGCTGGCCGGAGCGGTTACCATGCTGCTCACCGACCGCCACTTCGGCACCAGTTTCTTCAATGCCGCCGGCGGCGGCGATCCGGTCTTGTATCAGCACATCTTCTGGTTCTTCGGCCACCCGGAGGTCTACATCCTCGCCCTGCCGGCCTTCGGGATCGTCTCGCAGGTGATCCCGGCCTTTGCCAGAAAGCCTTTGTTTGGCTACACTTCGATGGTCTATGCGACCCTGGCGATCGCGCTGCTGTCGTTCATCGTCTGGGCGCATCACATGTTCACCTCCGGGATGCCCACCGCCGGCATCCTCTATTTCATGTACGCGACGATGCTCATCGCGGTGCCGACCGGAGTGAAGGTGTTCAACTGGCTGGCGACGATGTGGCGCGGGGCGATGACCTTCGAGACGCCGATGCTGTTTGCAGTCGGCTTCATCTTCCTGTTCACCCTCGGCGGCCTGACCGGCCTTACTCTGGCCCTGGCACCGGTCGATGTCCAACTGCATGACAGCTACTATGTTGTTGCGCATTTCCATTACGTGATGGTTGCCGGTTCGCTGTTTTCGCTGTTTGCCGCCATCTACTTCTGGCTGCCCAAGTGGGTGGGGCGGATGTACAACGAGACGCTCGGCAAGCTGCATTTCTGGCTGACCATCGTCTTTTTCAACATCACCTTCTTCGTCCAGCACTTTCTCGGCCTGGCCGGGATGCCGCGCCGCATCCCGGACTACGCCTTGCAGTTTGCCGACTTCAACATGATTTCCAGCGTTGGTGCCTTTGGCTTCGGCATCGCCCAGTTGCTGTTCGTCTATGTGGTGATCGACTGCATCCGCGCCGGCAAGCCGGTTGCCGAGAAGAGAATCTGGGAGGGTGCCGACTCGCTGGAATGGGAGCTGCCGTCGCCGGTTCCCTATCACAGTTTCGCCAAGCCGCCGCGCCTGGAATGGCAGGGAATGCGGCCGCAACTGAGACAGGAGTAGAATTGCCACCGAAAGTGGTTGTCGGCACCGGAATCGGGGCGGTTGCCCTGGCGGTCTTTGTCGCGACCTTTTTCGTATTCGGGAACTGAGGCTACAGCCTTGGTGGTAGAGACGGTGCAGGCCGGCGGCACGGGCCGCCGGCCAGCGCTGTTTACCGCAGCCACTCTGGTCATTGCCGCGGTGCTGATGTTTGGCTTCGGCTATGCGATGGTGCCGCTGTACTACAAATTCTGTGAACTAGTCGGAATCACCACCGCCCGCGACTTCGTCCGGCCGGTTGAGTGGTCGGCGGCAACCGCCGGCCGCCAGTTGCGCGGCGAGTTCGACGCCAATTCACACAGCAGCGAAATGGCGATGATCCCGGCGCAGCAGGTTGCGCAGATGCGCACCGGTGTCGCCTACAGCATCACCTACGAATTGCGCAACCTTACCGACGCGCCGCTGCGCGGCCAGGCGGTGCCGTCCTACTCGCCGGCGCGTGCCGGCAAGTGGGTTACCAAGTTGCAGTGCTTTTGCTTCGAGGAGGTCGAACTGGCGCCCGGCGAGGTCAGGCGGGTGCCGGTGGTGCTGACCTTTGCTCCTGAATTGCCCGAGGACATTGCGGTGGTGGCGCTTTCATACACCTTTTTTGCCCGCAATGACCAAGGACCGGAGGGGGAAAAAATGGTGCCGACCGCCGAAGGAGGAGGAGGAGACAATGGCGGCGACCGGCACACTCACTAGGGTGAAATAATCAGGATGCGCTCCGGGAAATCAGAACCTATCAAAGCAAGCAAACATCTGGCAGACTAGCCGAAGCGCTTCCTGAAAAAATGCTTATTTGGCGGCGAGTTTGACGACCCGCAGGTAGGGCTTTTTCGCATCCCAGCCCTCCGGGAAAAGCTCGGCGGCCTTTTCATCGTCAATTGCCGGCAAGATAATCACGTCGTCGCCAACTTTCCAGTTGGCCGGGGTTGCCACCTTGCGCGCATCGGTAAGTTGCAGGCTGTCGATCGCCCGCAGAATCTCGTTGAAATCGCGACCGGTGCTGGCCGGATAGGTCAGGGTGAGCCGGATTTTCTTGTTCGGGTCGATGACGTAGACGCTGCGCACGGTCAGGGTGTCGCTGGCGTTGGGGTGGATCATCTCGTAGAGGCTTGCCACCTCGCGTTGGGCATCCGAGATCATCGGGAAATCGACCTGCTGGCCCTGGGTCTCGGCGATGTCGCCCTCCCAGGCGATCTGATCATCACTGTTGTCGACCGACAGGCCGATCACCTTTATCTGCCGCCGGGCGAATTCATCCTTGAGGCGGGCGACCGTGCCCAGTTCGGTGGTGCACACCGGCGTGAATGTCTTGGGGTGGGAAAACAGGATTCCCCACGAATCGCCCAGCCATTGGTGAAAACTGATCGGTCCCCGGGTTGACTCGGCATTGAAGTCCGGGGCGATGTCGCCGATTTTTATTGATGCCACTTGTTGTTCTCCTAAATGCAGAAAGGTTGGTAAATCAATCAGGTCGTATTATAAACCATTTGCATACAAAAATCCAAATAAATCGTTTTACTGGATTTTAGGCAAGGGCTGTGCCGACCCGGTGAGCCTAGACCGGCAGGGAAAGGTGCTCGCTGAGCACCGCCGCGACCCGGGCGCTGGTTTCCTCGTTGGCGCGCCAGTATTTGGCCGGATTCTTGCTGTCGTGGGCATCGATCATTTGCAAGCGGCCGATGCCCCTGATAATCTCGTCAAAATCAAGATCGGCGTTGGCCGGATAGGTGAGGACCAGCCGCACCTTGCGGCTCGGATCGATCACATGGACGATGCTGGTGTCGGCGGTGTCGGCATCGGCCAGCCGGTAGAGGCTGGCGATCTCGCCGACCGGATCGGTTGCCACCGGTGCCTCGATCCGGGCGGCGCTGGCGTCGGCGGCAATGGTCAGCACCCGGGCGGCGCGCCGGCTGAATTGATCCCGGCGCTTGGCAATCGCCCAGATGCTGGCGGCGGCCGGGCCGGACTGGAAGATCAGCACTCCCCAGGCATCGCCCAGCCACTGGTGGAACTGGATTGGTCCCTGGCCGATGCGAGCCGCAAAGTCCGGGGCGGCGGTGCCGATTTGCAAAGATGTCGAGGTCATTGGCGTTGTTCCTTGCTAGGAGGGTAGAGGAGGATTGGTCAAGCCGGGCGATATTATATGGTATTTGCATAGTAAAGCCCAAATAAATCATTTTACTGGATTTTTGCCAGACCCGGCGCCAGCCGGCTACTGGTTGTGGCAGGATATAATTTGTCGCCATGAGCGGACTGCTGAGAGCCTACCGGGCGGTATTCGGAGCCTTGATCGGCATTCGCCGCGGCGCTGACGCCCAGCGCGACTTTGCCCGGATTCGCTTCTGGCAGTTGGCGGTGGCCGGGCTCAGTCTGGTTGCGGCGCTGGTGGCAGTGCTCGTCGGCGTGGTTGGCCGGGTAGCCGGCTAGGGGCAGGGGGCAGGCACAGACAATGGCAGCCGGCGGCATCGACAATCCGCATGTAGCCCAGTACGGCTACGACGACACCTATTACGTTCCCCAGCCTTCGCGCTGGCCGCTGCTTTCGTCGCTGGCTGCGACCTGCCTGTTTTCCGGCTTCGTTTTGCTGTTCAACGACCTGCCGCTGGGCTGGTCGGTATCGGTGGTCGGGCTGGTGGCGGTGCTTGCCTGCATGATTGGCTGGTGGATGGATGTTGCCAGCGAGTCGGAAGCGAGCCGCTACAAGGTCTGGGAGGATGTTTCGTTTCGCTGGGGGATGGGCTGGTTCATCGCCTCGGAGGTGATGTTCTTCGCCGCCTTTTTCGGGGCGCTGTTCTACGCCCGGGCGATCGCAGTGCCCGATCTTGCTTCAGAGACCTCCAAGGTGCTCTGGCCGTCCTTTCAGGCCGGCTGGCCGACCAAGGGCCCTTACGGGGAGGTCGATTTCTCGACCATAGGCGCGTTCGGTATTCCGGCGCTCAACACCCTGATTTTGCTGACTTCCGGCATAACCGTCACCTGGGCGCACTGGGCGATGAAGGTCAACAACCGCTCTCAGTTGGTGCTCGGCCTGGCTGCTACCGTCGGCCTGGGACTGATTTTTTTGGGCTTTCAGGCCTACGAGTACATCCATGCCTACGCCGACTTGAACCTGAAGCTGACTTCCGGCATCTACGGTTCGACCTTCTTCATGCTCACCGGCTTCCACGGCCTGCACGTTACCGTCGGCACCATCGCATTGATGGTGATTTTGCTGCGCTGCCTGCTCGGTCACTTCCGCCCCGACAATCACTTCGGCTTCGAGGCGGTTGCCTGGTATTGGCACTTCGTTGATGTAGTCTGGCTGGCGCTGTTCGTGATCGTCTACTGGCTATAAGTACGGTTTCTCATCCGGCAATCCAGGTCCCCCGAATGTTTTCAGGGCAAGGCACATTTCTGGCACCAGAATTTCTATTCAGTCTGACTCGAGCAGGGCATCATGCTGTTTAACCGTCATAAATTTGCGTTGGCTTTTGTGCAGGCTTTTGGTGGCCGGCTGCTGCAACATGAATTGCATGGGTTAATGTTCTTGTTCCGGGAGGACCATCCGGATGTGACCGGCTATGATTTTTTGCCCGGACCCGACGGGGTTTTTTCCCTGCAACTGGCGGCAGACAGTAAACGCC
>JAPORI010000079.1 GCA_026710225.1 Betaproteobacteria bacterium | reverse complement strand
CCTTCAGCCATGTACTCGCGGAAGAAAGAAAGGTATCCGGGACCGCGCACGGTAGCTCGCCGCGGCTCAACTGCGAGTCGGAACTGCTCAGGAATATCGCATGGCCGCCCATCTGCGCCATGCCGGCCTCGAACGACACCCGGGTGCGGGTTGATTTCTTTTCAAACAGCATCACCAGCACCCGGCCGGCAAGCAAGCCGCGCCCGGCAAGCGGATCAGCGTGGTGCTGATTGGCCCGCTCCAGCAGGCTGGCGATTGCCGGCGCATCCAGATCGCGCAGGCGCAGAAAGTGCCTTGCCGCCATCAGCCGGAAACCGGTCCACAATGCCAGCTCCACTGATGCGGCCGGCCAATATCTGTCATTTTGCTCATTTGGGCATATTTTCGCATATTGCCGGCACCTGCAAGCGCAGCGGCGGGCTGTTCCAGTTGGCAAAAAGGCCGGCGCCGTGATAGAATAAATCCCGTGCACAAGGGGGAAAAACACACTTAAATGATTCTTGGCAGCAAAGTATTCACGAACCCAATCCCGCATCTGCCGGCAAGCAGCCGGCAAGCAAACAACCCGGCGCAACCGAAATGGTGGCGACGCCGATGAACGACTCGCAACCGGATGCGAATTTGGAAAACCAGGCCAGCGATTCGGAAAATGAACAGCCCAAGGTAACCCACTATCTGATGCTGGGGGAAACCACCGAAGGGCGCAAGTTTCGCCCCAGCGACTGGGCCGACCGGCTGTTTAGCGCTTGCGGAAGCTATGCCCACGATGCCGATCTCAAGCAGATGCTCAGCGAAAACATCTGCATGGTCGAGCGGCGCGGCCGCAAGGGAATTGTCTTTTCGGAAGCTCTGGCCGATCTTGAACCGGAGATGTATCACTTCCTGCTCAGATTCGGGGAGAACAACAGCTTGCGCATCTCGAAACTCGAGCAGAACCAGTGGCACAACCAAAAGCAGCAAATCATCATCCTGCCCAAGCGCAACTTCAACTGAAACTGAATAACCAACAGGCAGTGCAAGCCGGCACTGGCCGGCAGCGACCGGAAAGGAAAACGAAACTTGGGTGGAAAAGGCTTTTAGCCGATTGCCAGAAAGCCTGGCAATCCCAGCAATCAGGCGGCTGGTGCTGGCGACGCTTGTTCGGTCGGTGCGGCGGCCGCGACGGCCGGACGCGGGGATATCTTGCGGGCACGCATTTCGGCTGCCAGCCGCGCCTTTATCCGGGCGGTGCGGTTGGGCGGGACTGTCCCCTTGCCGGAAACGCTGTCTGCAACGCTGACAAACTCAGCCCATTTGGCGGCGGCATCGGGAGCCCCGGCCGTGATTGCCTGCCTAGCCTGCTTGAGACAGGTGCGATACTTGCTCGCCAGAGCGACATTGCGCATCCGGCGCCGCCGAGCCTGGCGCACCCTTTTTCCTGCTTGTCTGCTGTTTGCCATCAGGCGGTAAATTATAAGCCTTAACTGTCCAGCCAGCCCAGTTGAGCAAGGGTAGTCAGGATTTCAGACGGCTCATTGAGAACCAGCGGATGATCCCCAGTCCACAGATCCGACCAGCCAACCGCGGCAAACTGCATCCGGCAGGCGGCTGCGGCCTGCTGATCAACCTTGTCATCACCGAGAAACAGGACATTCTCCGGCGCCAGTGAACATTCCCGGCAGGCGGCCAGCAGCGGCTCCGGACTCGGCTTGGCAACCGGCAGGGTGTCGCCGCACACCAGCGAGCAAAACCGCCCCTGCAGCCCGAGCATCGCCACCAGCGGCTCGGTAAAGCGAGTCGGCTTGTTGGTGACTATCGCCCAGCTTACTCCCATCTCCTCGAGTTGATCGAGCACCTGTTCACAGCCGGCAAACAGCCGGCTGCGGGCGTGCTGCTGGCTCTCGTAGGCGGCAAAGAACTTCTCGCGCAGCGGTTCAACATCCTCACCCGGCTCGCACAGAAACTTGCGCATCATCCGCCGCGAACCCCCGGAAACAATCCCTTTGGCCTGATCAAAACCGACCGGTGCCCGGCCGCGCTCGGCAAGCAGGACATTGAGTGCTGCGATCAGATCGCCAGCGGTATCGATCAGGGTTCCGTCCAGATCGAAGAAGACGCCGTATTCAGTCTTGCTCAATTGACCGCGCTCTTCTTGGCGTGCAGCAGATAATTGACCGGCATCCAGCTGCGCGACAGCAAAAAGGTCTTGCCGAAAAAGCTCCAGTTGGCACCGGCGATATCAGCCACTTTCAGCCCGGCCGCCGAACACTGGCGGCTCAGTTCATCGGGAGTTATGAACTGCCGGTAGTTGTGGCTGCCTTCCGGCAGAGCACCGAGAACCTTTTCCATACCGACAATCATCGCCGCATAGGCCAGCGGGTTGCGATTGATCGTCGAGACAATCAGGCTGCCGCCGGCAACCAGCAATGCTGCGCATTGCTCAACCAGTGCCGCCGGATCGGAGGCGTGCTCAAGAACTTCGCTGCAGACCACCGCATCGTAGCCAGCCGATTCCAGATCGGCTGCCGATCCCGCCCGATAGTCGATCTCAAGGCCACTGCCTGCGGCATGAGCGCGGGCAGCTTCAATCGCGCTCGGAGACGGGTCAACGCCGGTAACCAGCGCCCCGGCGGCCGCCAGCTGCTCGGAGAATATGCCGCCGCCGCAGCCGACATCGGCGATCTTGCGCCCGCCAAGTTCCCCGAGCCGCTCGCGCATATATGCGCAACGCACCGGTGCAAAGACCCGCAGCAGCGAGTGGCTGCCGCCGGCCTCCCACCAGCCGTCGGATCCGAACTGTTCGTCGGGACAGGAAACTGAAGCCATCATCAGGGCCTCTATTTTCTCCTACAGCCGCTCGCTAATGGTTTCCTTGAGGTTTGCATAGTGCCGGCTGCCCAGATCGGTAAGTCCGGCCAGCGACAACTGAATCAGAATCTCGCTGTCGGTTTTGTCCTTGCCGACCAGTTCCCGGCGCAGCACCACATCAAGTTCCCAGCAGCCGCACTGTGCCCGCATCTGCAGACCACCGGCGAAAGCAGTAACCTTTTGCTGATCAACGCTGTAATCGATGTCGAGAAGAATCTGGCGCCGGCTATCGAGACGGTGCAGGATACTGGCTCCGAGCAACCCTTCGTCGTCTTCCTCGTCTTCCTTTGCCAGCGCATAGCGCAAGGCGTAGACATTTTCGTTGCGGCTGAACTTTCCCTCCCAACTCACCTGCTCCCAGCTGCGGCGAGGATTCCATTCAAGCTGGGTGACCATGGTCAGATGCTCGGTTGGGGAAAAGCGCAGATCGGCCAGGGCATTGGACAGGCCGCTGGCCGGAGCCGGCCGCCGACCGGCGCTGGCCCGGGCATCGCTAAGCAGATAGCGCTGGGCAAAGCGGGCTTCGAATAGTTGCCGGTGCGATTTTGAATCCCAGGCACCGGTCTCGATGCCAAAGGTTACAAAAGATGCATCACCGAAGCGATCGCCTCCGACAAAGGGATTGACTTCATAAAGATGCTCAACACTCAGATCGGCGCGGGCGGTATCGTAGACCGGCGCAGCCGAAAAGTCGCGGCGCGCCAGCACTCCCAGAAACATCCGCGGAGTAAGACTCTGGCGCACCGACAGATTGGAGAAAGTGGTGTTTCTCTCCATTTCATAACTGAAGCCGGCACCGGCAAAGGGCGCCAGCCAGCCACTGGCACCAGCCAGACTGTAACTGGCAGCGCGCACCCCGGCGGCAAGATCGAAAACCGCTGCGCCGGCCGGGCGGCGCAGCCGGGCGGCTGCACCAGCGCTGATCCGGCTGCCCTCATCGGCGCTAGCATCCTCATCGTTGCTGGAAAAATCGGTAAAACGCATCTCGATGTTAACATCAGCACCGGCTGCCGATTCGGAAACCCGGGCAAACAGTTCCGGCAGGCGGGCGTAGGGACGCTCCACCTCCCCGGGGCTCTCGGCGATGGTCTGATAGTCGTCAAACAGCACTCCGGCTGCAAAGCGGCCGTTCTGCCAGTTCAAAGCCGCCGATTTCAGGAAGTGCCGCTGGGCGGTGGCATCACCCTCATCGAAGTCGGCCGGATATTCATCGTCGGAAACTCCCTCGCCGTGCACCACAAACGAGGCTGCGCCCGAACTGATCTGATTGGCAAGTTTCCACGCGTAGCGGCGCTGACGCAGGCTGTTGTCGTCTATGTAGCCAAAGGATGCATCACCGAATGATTCACTGCCCAGCAATCGGCCGCTTGCGTGCCACAGCGGACCGCGCTCGCTGATTAGCCGCGCTCCGACCACCATATCGTAATTGGGCGCCAGATTCAGGTAGTAGGGAATGTCGATCTCGCTCTTGCCCCGTCCCACCAGCCGTGCTGACGGCGGCAAGAAACCGCTTTTCCGGCGCTCGGATAGCGGATACGCCACATAGGGAAAATAGAAAACCGGCACCGAATTCAACAGCAAGCGGACATTGGTCGCGGCCGCATCATCTTGTGCATCCACCCCCAGACTGCCGGCTACCAGCAGCCAGTCCGGATCATCATTCTTGCAAGTGGTGTAGGACGCTTCTTCCATGATATATTCCTCACCGGCAATGCGAATCCGCTCAGCCGCGATTCGGGCGGCGCTTTCTGCAAAGACAATCGATGTCGAATCAGCGCGGCCGGTGGCATCTGCAAAGCTGTAGGAAAGGTTTCGGGAGGCAAAGATGGCACCGCGGGTGTCTTGGAGAGTGAATTGCCCCGGTGCCTCAAGCAAACGTTCATTGATGCGATAAGTCGCCTCTGCGGCCTCGAGCAGCATCCCGGCCGCTGACTGCGCCCGCACCCCGCCACTGGCGCTCATGACGCCGGCGGCGGGGTCGTAAAGCAGCCGGCCGGCGG
>JAPORI010000187.1 GCA_026710225.1 Betaproteobacteria bacterium | reverse complement strand
AGACCACAATATTTCTGCTGCTGGCTACTGCCAGCATATACGGCTCCAATGTATCATTGTCGGGAAATTTCCAAAGATAATTCAGATAATGATTAGCAGAACGCGTAACATAGACCGTTGTTTTTCCTGCATGGGTAATGGTAACGGATGCCGCCAGTCCGTATGGGCGCACATCCTGACCATTGAAGCGCTGCGTGGTCAGGTCATTGGCTATTGTCAACTTGACATCAGCACCGGCAGAGCCCTCGTATTGGCCGGTATGGGCTCCTCTGGTAACCCGCAGATTTGCAAATAAACTCCGCTTGTAAAATGTGCCATTCTCATCGTTGGTGCCGTCATCGCCATGCCGTTACCGGAAGTTATTGCTTTCTTGGTCGCTGGCGGCCATGATGCTGGCTTCCGTCGGTCATCCCCGGCGGGCAGGACATCTGGCGCAAGAGGTCGCATGATTTCGGCAAGACTGGCTGCACCAACGCCAAAAGTGGTAACAATTGTGTTGGGCAGGGACGAATCACCGCTAACCAGAGTCAGGGTTATCGCAAACTCAGCCGCGTTGGCGAGAGTCAACTGGCCGGAGATGCCACTTAGTCCGATTCCGAAGTTGAACACGAAAGCATTGTTTCTACCGGCGATATCTATGGCAGTGGAAAGACGCGGAGCAAAATTGGTATCCGCGATGAAATGAGGCCGGCTTTGGATACAGAGGCTCCCTTTTTGCGCAGTACACAACTTGATCGACACTGCACCAAACAGATTAATGGGCAGTATTTTTGCACCGGGGACCATGCCGGGAGTGCTTTCAATGGCCACACCATTCACACCACTGGCGGTAAGGGTAATGGAAATCCGCTTGCCAGCAGCAACGGCAGCCACACCTGTGCCATGAAACATGTGAGCAAAATGCTCATTGAAAACCGCTTTCAAGGCATCGGAATGTGGCTGGCTCAATCCGGCAGTAACAAGCGGATAATAGGAAGGAAAATTGTTGGTGATTCTGCTGTTGCCCTGTGACCTTGTTATAAGCGCATTCTCCTGCGCCATCTCGATAGTAATGATATCAGAGGCAACGAAATTATACTGATTAAGCAACACATCTGCAAGGGGAGATTGCCGGGGGTTGAATCCCTGGTCTGCCACGGCTATGGTGGCATATTCGCTGGCAGGCCTGGCAACATACGAATTGCCACCGGACTCCAAAGCAGTTACGCCAGTGGTTACGATCGCAACATGATTGCCGGTTATTCCAACCGCCTGAAAATTTTGTGCTCCCTCTTGCATCATGTCGCAAACATCTGATCCATCCAGTCCCAGAAAAGAGATGTCGCCTGTTTCGTCACAATCATCCCTGTTTGGAATGTTTAGTCTAGCCAGAAATGGCTCCGGGCCAAACCCGGCATCGGTTTGCCCGACACGCACCTCGTTTGCCGGAGGCGAAGGATTGACGGAAGGTGATGCAGGCGATGGTACAGACCCACCACCACCTCCGCCGCCTCCTCCGCTTCCTCCACCCCCGCATCCGGTGGATATCGTTGCCAGTGCAAAAAGCGCTGCCACCAGAACAGTCTTGGTGCCGGCAATGGTGCGCAGCAAAGAACCGCGCCAAGAAAAGGTAACGGCCAACAAAGCCAAACTCCCCATTGCAAAAAATAGAGCCGTGCTGTTTCTGCACCCATCAGCATATGTCGCAAAGCGGTAAATCTCTTTCATGTAAAGCGCTTGTTGGTTCAGGAAAACGAACTGCCAAATCAGCACCACAATTATAAACCACAACCGCCAGAAAAACAGATTGCTGCGGCTAGCCCTACCCTTTTGAAATTTCTCAACGTATTTTCAGGCCAAGACTGTATTTTTCACCGGATGCCGACATATCAACCTCCAGCCGGCGACCGGCAAAGCGCAAACCGTAGCTGTCCGCCAAACTCGTCTTCTCATCCGACAACCCGGCATGGAAAGTTGCCAAACCGGGATCAGCAAACAGCCGCATCGGCAGGCCGTAGCCAATTTCCACTTCCAGCGACTGCTGCCAGGGTGTATTGCCGTTACCTACCGCATTCGGGCTTGCCGAAAACATCAAGCCGCGTCGATCCGATCCGAAGTCATAGCTGATGCTCGCAGCAAAACTCTGCTCTTTCACATCGCCGCCGCCTGACTGCAGCCGCGCCCTGAATTCGGCGCTCATGCCGCCAGCCCAGTCCACAATCATTCCCGCACTCGTATCAATCGAAGCCGCATCCAGCCAGTCATCGCCGCCTTCACGGTACAGATGCGCACCGACAAATGGCTGTAGCACCACACCCGAAGAAAGATCCAGTGGTCGGGAAACTTCAAAATCGGCCTGGGTACGCCAGGTGCTTGCATTGATTCCCGGCACTGATGACGACAGAGCCTCCAAATCGCTGCGCACCAGCAGAGCCTGCATACCGCCGGCAAGTTGCAAAGAACCTTTCTGCCAACTGCCTTCAACTCCGCCGGCGGCCGAAAAATAACTGGCATCGCGCTGCGCTGCGTCTTGACTGGACCCTTTCCTGACATACTCGCCTGATCCATAGCCGCCGGTCGCCCACATCCGGATGCGTTCATTTATCGGGAAACTCAGATACGGATATGCAACATTGAGTTTCCGCTCCACCTGTTGGCCGGCCGCTGCCTCGCCAAGCGTCAGTTTTGCTTGCGAGTTGCCCAGCGCCACGCCCAGCCGCGTTTCATTCCAGCCCATCTCCACCCCCATCATGAGCACTCTGGCAGAGCCGTCGTAAGCAACCTTGATCCCGTTTGCAGTCGGAGACCCATCCAGAGAACTGCTGCTGCCGAAAGCCCAAACTCGTCTGAGCGCTCCCCGACTGCCAGCATCATCAAGAGCAAGGTCAAGACCGCGGCTGGACAGAAAATCGCGCCAGGACATCGGCTCGCTTCGATCCAAGCCGCGCTCGTGATCCAAGCGCCAGGAACTCCACTGATCGGTCGCCGAAGCCATCCGCATATATGCCGGTTCTTCCCCTGGCTGAGCAAACTCATGACTGCCCGCAGCAGATGGCGGAGCATTCAGGCGCCGGGCCAGGATTTCCACTGCCGCAACCGCCAGCGCCCGATCCATCACCGCGGCGGCAACCTCATCTTGCCGCCCTATCACCGATTCGGTTTCGGAAACAGCAGGAATCTGGGTTCTCTCCGGCTCTGCTGCCTGCACTGCTACCTCTACCCTGATTCGAGCAACCCCGCCGTTGCCGTCGTAAGCCTCCACCGTGAACCGGTACACCCGATCAGCCAAGGTGGTTGCTACGGCAAGCTCAAGCCTGCCGCTTTGTCCATCCACTGCAAACAGTGCCGCATCATCTGCTTGGCCGGAAACTATCCGGTAGTTGATTGCGTGTCCGTCAGCATCGGTTGCAGTCACATCCCCAATTGCCATTCCAGACGCAACCGTCTGCCCCGCCGTGAAATCAGCCGGCTCAAGCGACAAAGCCGCAACAGCAAACTCGGGGGTGCGATTGCCGGATGCCTGCACCGCAATCACCAATTCATGCTCAACACTGCCTCCAATCGCGCTGCCGGTCACCGTCACCGGATGCGCCCCCACCGGAGCATTGGCGGCAACCCTGAATGTCGGAGGATCGCCCGGTGTGAACGTCAGCCAGGCCCCAGGATCGCTGGCCGTATAGGAAATGCTGTCGCCTTCCGGATCGACTGCCGGCCGAACCGTGAAAGTCGTTACCCTTCTGCCCACCACCTGATATACGGCTTGGGCGGCCAGAAACTCCGGCGCCTCGTTGACACCGGTTATCCGAACCTCCACCTCGGTTGATGCCAGACCGCCATTGCCGTCTTGAGCATCGACGACGAACTTCCAGCTCGTCTTGCCTTCATAATCAAACTCCCAGGCCTGCGCCAGCGAAAGCGCTCCATCATGCTTGCCAATTGCAAACGGAATCGCATCGTCTCCCCGCAGGCTGTAAGTGATTCGGTCGGTATCGCGTGCGGCAACCGTTCCCAGCGCATGACCGGAAAGAAATTCACCTTCGGCAAGATCAAACTGTCTGGTAGCTCTGCTAAAGTCCGGAACGCTGTTTCCGGCTGCTATCACCGACAACTCGAACAACCGATCGCTTGCCACTGCCGGCTCATTGAGCGCCACCGCATGACCAGCCAGTCTGCCCGATGCCAACATCGCCATCACCCTAATCCGGTAGACGCCCGGAACCGCATTGGCACCAACCGAAAACTCGCCGGTAGTAAAGTCGCTTACCGTCAGCCAGGAAGGCAGCGGCTCACCATTTGCCAACTCGGCCTGATAGATCACATCCGGGTTGCCGCCTTCCAAATCCTCGGCCAAGCGCACCATGAACGTATCTGCCGTCCCGGCCACCGCGGTCTGCGCATACTGCACCGGCAAGGCAAGCCCCTCCGCCACATCGTCTATGCTCAGTATCTGTGCCACCGCACCTGACGAGCCGCCGTAAATGTCGGTTGCAAGCACATTGAAGGTGTAGCTGTCCTTGATTTCGTGATCAAAATTGACCGGACGCGCCAGTCTCACCACCCCGCTTTGCGCATCGATCGCAAACAGCAACGCATCCGCTCCACCGACAATGCTGTATGCTACCTGATCCCTGTCGGCATCTGTCGCAACAAGTGTCGCCACTGCAACTCCGGATGCAGTGGTTGCCGGCCCGATGTTCTCGGCCCGGTTGAAAGTCATGGCAGCAAGCACCGGCACATTGTTGGCCAAGGTCTCCACCCCGCCCGAGACAACCGCCGCCGTATCCTGGGCGATGCCGTCAGCACTGTACCAGTGCAGACTCACATCATAGGAAACTCCGGACACCAGCCCGGACAGACGCGCCACGGTCACCGATGCAG
>JAPORI010000023.1 GCA_026710225.1 Betaproteobacteria bacterium | reverse complement strand
GAGACCTCGCTGCCGGTGCGCAGGGCCGAGGATCCGCTTACCTGCGTTGCCCGCGGCTCGGGTGCGGCTCTCAAGTATCTCGACAGCATGCCGAGCGTCTTCTTCAACGTGGACGGCGACTAGGTATCAGGGATTAGGTAGCCGGATGCGATTTAGCGACGCTTCCCAGCGCGGCGGTCGGCGCGGCTTCAAGTTCACTCTGGCGGTGTTGCTGGCCTGGGGGCTGATTTACGTTGACAACCGTCTGGGCAGCGCCACCGAGGATTTGCGCAGCACGATTTCATCCTGGCTGGTCAAGCCGATGCGCATTGCAGCACACGCTCCGGGAATGATGTGGCAGACCACTTCCACCTACTTCCAGACCCGCGCCGAACTAGAGCAGCGCACCCGGCAACTGGAGGAGCAGTTGCTGCGTGTGCAGGCCGAACGGCAGCGGCTCGATTACATAGAACGCGAAAACGACGAGTTGCGGGTGCTGCTTGAAGCCCGCCAGCGGCAGGCTCCGGAATCGGTGGTTGCCGAAGTGGTGAACACTTCCAGCCTGCCGTACATCAACCGGATCGTTCTTTCCAAGGGACGCCAGCAGGGGGTGCAGGAAAATCAGGGAGTGTTCAACGAGCAGGGCGTGATCGGTCAGCTCACCCGGGTTGATGCCGAGACCAGTCAGGCGCGGCTGCTTACCGACAAGCGCTTCTGGGTCGCGACCCGGATCCGTCGCAACGGTCTGCTGGTGCTTTTGCAAGGCGACGGCGGCCGCCGGTTGCGCGCCCGGTTCCTGCCCGCCGACGCCGACATCAGGGACGGCGACGTTTTGGTAACCGCCGGCGGCGAGGGACCTTTTCCTTCCGGCTTGCCAGTGGCGCGCATCGAGGTGACCTGGCGTCCGTCCGGCGAGGCTTTCATGGAGGCGCTGGCGGTACCGCAGGCATCGGTGCGTCAAGACAGCTCCTTGCTGGTCAATGCCGATCCGATCGATGCCGATTCGAACCAGCCGCAACTGCCGCTGGCTGATCGATCGGCGCTGCCGGCCAACTTCACACCGGAGGTGCTGCCGTGAGGGGCTACCAGTCGGATTCGATGCGCGACCTGGAGGCGCCGCCGAGCCGGGTGCTGATCTGGAGCACTCTGTTGCTGGCGATGTTGCTCAACCTGCTTCCCTATCCGGATGGATGGTTTGTCTACAAGCCCGATTTCATGGCGCTGCTGATCGTCTTCTGGCTGTTTCGTGCCCGAGAGGCAATCGGTTACACGGCTGCGTTCGCTCTCGGACTGCTTACCGATGTTGCATACACCTCGACGCTTGGCCAGCATTCTTTCGCCTATGCGGTGCTGGTGCTGATTGCCGACTTCCTGCGCAATTCGTACGTGATCGCCGGCCGGTTGCAGCAGTGCGTCTTCGTGATCATCGCTCTCGGTGCGGCTCTGGCCGCGTCGCTTAGCGTCAGCGTTGTGTTCGACAATGCGGTAGCCAGCAGCGGCGATCTGCTGCCGGCCCTGTTTGGCGGCTTGCTCTGGTTGTTGCTGCCGATGCTGCTGCGTCCGGCCTATCACTGGACCGCGGCACGCCGTTAGCGGCGCAGCCCAAGCGCGTT
Source organism: Betaproteobacteria bacterium (assembly GCA_026710225.1). Taxonomy (GTDB): domain Bacteria; phylum Pseudomonadota; class Gammaproteobacteria; order Tethybacterales; family Tethybacteraceae; genus JAPORI01. The sequence goes on along the minus strand of JAPORI010000023.1, from coordinate 3,295 downwards.
TAGCAGATGTTTTCCCGGATTGCCGACGTCCAGCGCTTGCGCATGGTGCTGATTGGCCGGATCTGGTTCGGAGTTGTGCTGGCGCTTGCACTGGGAGCGTTGCTGGGCTGGCGCTGGTACTACCTGCAGATCGAGCGTTTCTCTCACTTTTCCGAACGGGCTTCCGACAATCAGATAACCGTCCAGCCGCTCGCACCGGTGCGGGGACGGATTTTTGATCGGGCCGGCCGGGTCTTTGCCGATAACGATACCCGCTACTTCGTCAAGATATCATCCGACTACGCCGACAGCGTCATGCCGCATCTGCCGGCGATCAGAACTCGGCTGGAGATTGACGATGACGGCGAGAGCAGGTTGGCGGCCGCGGCCGGCAAGTCGGTCTACAGCGGTGACATAGTGGTGCGCGATTACATGAGCGAGAACGAAGTGGTGCGCTTCGTTGCCATCCAGCATGTCTATCCACAGGCGGTGCTGGATGCCGGCATGTATCGCACCTATCCGGAGGGCGACACCGCCGCTCACGTGATCGGGCATGTCGCCCGGATCAGTGCCGACGACAAGAAGCGGCTGCGCGAGCGTGGCCTGTTGCGTCGCTATGCCGGATCCCAGTTCATTGGCCGGCGCGGCATTGAAGCGCGCTTTGAAACTCGCATGCACGGCCTGCCCGGTTTGCGGGAGGCTTTCATCGACGCGCACGGGCGGGTGCTCAAGGCCGAGCAGCGGGCCGCGCCGCAATCGGGTGAGGACATGTGGCTTACCATCGATCTGGAATTGCAGCAACTGGCCGAAGGTTTGCTGGCCGGACGCGAGGGGGCGATCGTTGCTCTTGATCCGCACGACGGTGCGATCATCGCCCTGGCCTCGTCGCCGCGCTTTGACCCGAACGAGTTCATCGGCGGGGTAAGCCAGCAGCGCTGGGACGAACTCAATTCGAAAGAGTCCGGCACCCCGATGGTGCACCGGGCAACCTACGGCCAGTATGCTCCCGGATCGACGATCAAGCCCTTTCTGGCTTTGGCGGCGCTGGCCAACGGCTGGCGGGATGCCGACTACAGTTATCTGTCGAAGGGATTTTTTGCGCTGACTCCGAGCGTCGTATTCGAGGACTGGAAGGAGGGCGGCCACGGCCCGACCGACATAACCAAGTCGATTGTCCGCTCGGTGAACTCGTTTTACTATCAGCTTGCCCATGATGTCGGTGTTGACGCAATGCACGATGCTCTGGCGGTGTTTGGCTTCGGTCAGCCGGCAGCGGCCGATATCGGCGGCGGCCGTACCGGGGTGCTGCCGACCGAGCTATGGAAGCAGGAGACCTTCGGTGAGCAGTGGTACCCGGGCGACACGATCCCGATCGGGGTGGGGCAGGGCTACCTGGAGGTTACCCCGATTCAGATGGCTCGGGCGATGGCGGTGATCGCCAACGGCGGCCGACTGGTGCAGCCGTATCTGGCCACCGGCATCGGCAACGATCGGATCATGCCGCCGGCGCGCGGCGAGCGTTTGTTTGAGTCCGAACACATCCGGATCATTACCGAGGCGTTGGCTCAGGTTACCGAGCCGGGCGGCACCGCCTACAGTCGGGTCGGCAAGGACAGCACCTATCCGATCGCCGGCAAGACCGGCACCGCCCAGGTTACCCGATTGCGTTTTGCCGACGGCGAGCGGGTGAAGAACGAGGAGTTGCCTGAGCATCTGCGTGATCACGCCTGGTTTGTCGGCTTCGCTCCGGCCTATAATCCGCGTATCGTGGTTGCGACGCTGGTCGAGCATGGCGGCAGCGGCGGCCGTACCGCCGGGCCGATCGCCCGCTCGGTGATGGATGACTATTTGCTCAGGGTGCTGGGCATGCGCTTTGTTGAAGAGGAAGGGCAAGATGCTCAGGCGGCATCGCTATGAAACTGCTGCTGCGTTCGCTGAGCTCGATCGACTGGCTGCTGCTGCTGCCGGCAGCGCTGCTGTTTGCCGCCGGACTGGTTACCCTTCATTCAGCTGCGCTGGGTACCGGCTACTTCGATCGTCAGGTTGCATTCGGGATTGCCGGACTGGTCATCATGCTGATTGCCGCAGCCGTACCCTGGAAGATCTGGAAACTGCTGGCGCTGCCTTGTTACCTTGGCTTGCTGCTGCTGCTGGCGGCGGTGCTGCTGTTTGGCAGCGAGGCCAACAATGCCCGGCGCTGGCTGTCGTTCGGATCGCTGAGCGTCCAGCCTTCCGAACTGGCCAAGCTGATCGTGCCGCTGGCGGTCGCCTGCTTCTACAGTCTGTTTGACAAGCGCCGGCTCTGGCAGCATTTTGTCGCGGCACTGCTGGTGCTGGTGCCGGCCGCCCTGGTGTTTGTCCAGCCGGATCTGGGTACCGCGCTGATGATTGGCGCGGCCGGGGCACTGGTGATCTTCTTCGCCGGTCTGCCGCTGTGGTTCATGGCGCTGGCCGCCCTGATTGCCGCGAGCGTCTCTCCCTATGTCTGGAACGAGGTGCTCAAGGACTATCAAAAGGATCGGATCATCAGCATCACCGACCCTTATCAGGATCCGCTCGGCGCCGGTTATCACACTATCCAGTCGAACATCGCGGTCGGATCCGGCGGCATGTGGGGCAAGGGCTGGGAACAGGGATCGCAGTCACAACTGGGCTTTCTGCCCGAGCGGCACACCGATTTCATCTTCGCGGTGCATGCCGAGGAGTTCGGATTCGTCGGCTCGATGCTGCTGCTGGCGATAATCATGATCGTGTTTTTGAAAATGGCCTACATGGCTGGCGCCGCTCGCGACTATGCCGGCAGCCTGACTGCGGCCGGATTGTGTTTTGCCTTCCTGCTGCAAAGCCTGATCAATCTGGGCATGGTAAGCGGCGTGCTGCCGGTAGTCGGCCTGCCGTTGCCGATGATCAGTTACGGGGGCACATCGCTGCTGACCCTGTTTGCAACCTTCGGAGTGATGATGGCGATTGGCTTTCATCGTGAACGACGGGCGGTACTGTGAAAGTTCTGCCTGTTTTGGTCGCAGCGACGCTGGTGCTGGTTGCCGGCTGTGCGCAGCAGCAACCACAGCAACAGCCGCCGCCGGCCGCCGGCGGCGAGCCGGAGAGTTCGGGCAACTACTACAAGGATGACGGGCCGCCGGCAGTCGATGAGATTGACTGGCGTCAGGTAGCCGAGCCGGTGCCGACCTTCGGGCCGCTCAATCCGGGTCGCAACCGTCCCTACGAGGTGTTCGGGGTGCGCTATGTTCCCTTTGCCGAATACACCGCATATCGCGAGCAGGGGATGGCATCCTGGTACGGCCGCCGCTATCAC
>JAPORI010000239.1:1585-4923 GCA_026710225.1 Betaproteobacteria bacterium | reverse complement strand
TTTGCGCCACAGTTTGTGGCCCAGCGCCAACTCGGCCAGTTGCACCGCGTTGAGCGCCCCACCCTTGCGGACATTGTCGGAAACCACCCACAGGTGCAGACCGCCGGGAACATCCGGATCGGTGCGGATGCGGCCAACCAGCACATCGTCGCCACCGGCGGCATGGCTAAGCGGGGTCGGATAGCCGCCGGCGATCGGCTGATCAATCACCTTAACCCCGGCTGCACTCTCAAGCAGGCGCCGCGCCGCTGGTGCATCAAGAGGCTTTTCAGTCTCAACGTAAACCGCTTCCGAGTGTCCGTAAAAAACCGGCACCCGCACTGCCGTGGCCGAAATTGCAATTGATTCGTCTTCGAGAATGCGGCGGGTTTCCCAGACCATCTTCATCTCCTCGCGGGTGAAGCCGTTGTCCTGAAAAGTGTCGATGTGGGGGATGACATTGAATGCGATTCTGTCGGGAAAGATGTTGCTCTCGGCTTCCTGGCCGTTGAGCATCTTGCCGCAACTTGCTGCCAACTCGTCGATGGCCTTGTTGCCGGCTCCCGATACCGCCTGATAGGTGGAAACGATAATTCGCTTGATTCGAGCTGCATCGTGCAGCGGCTTTAAGGCAACTACCATCTGCATCGTCGAGCAATTGGGATTGGCGATTATCCCCCGCGGCGGACGCTTGGCCAGGGTATGCGAATTGACTTCGGCGACCACCAGCGGTACATCCGCATCACGGCGAAAGCACGAGGAGTTGTCAATGACGATCGCACCGGCGGCGGCGGCAACCGGTGCAAACTGCTTGGAACGCTCACCGCCGGCGGAAAACAGCGCCAGATCGACATCGGCGAAATCACATTGATCAAGCGCTCCGACATCAATATTGCCATCGGCAAACTCAATGGTGCGGCCCGGACGGTTTGCCGAGGCCAGCGGCAGCAGTCTGGCAACCGGGAAGTTGCGCTGCTCCAAAATGCTGATCATCTCGCTGCCGATGGCACCGGTGGCACCGGCAACCGCAACGCAGTATCCGTTCTTGCCTGACTTGCTCACAGAGAAATATTCTCCCTGATCGCCTCCCCCATCTGCCGGCACGAACATGCCTGGTCAGCGTCGGCAGCGATGTCGGCGGTGCGCACTCCGGATGCCAGCGCCTTGTCAACCGCAGACTCGATTGCATCAGCGACATCCTTGGCGCCGATGCTAAAGCGCAGCATCATTGCCGCCGAAAGAATCGCCGCGCAAGGATTGGCCTGATCGCACCCGGCCAGATCGGGGGCCGATCCGTGCACCGGCTCATACAGCCCCCGGCCGGCCGCATCCAGGGATGCGGAAGGCAGCATGCCGATCGATCCGGCCAGAATCGCAGCCAGATCGGAAAGAATGTCGCCAAACAGGTTGCCGGTGACGATCACGTCGAACTGACCCGGATTGGCGGCCAGCTGCATCGCAGCGTTGTCGACATACATGTGGCTGAGCTCCACTTGCGGATAGTCGCCAGAGAGTGCTGAAACCGTCTCCCGCCACAGCGAACTGACTTCCAGGACATTGGCCTTGTCAACCGAACACAGCCGGCCAGAGCGCCGGCCGGCGGCAGCAAAGGCAACCTTGGCAATCCGGTTAATCTCCCCGACCGTGTAGCGCATGGTGTTGAAACCGCAGCGCTTTTCACCCTCGCCGGCAAAGCCGCGCGGAGAGCCGAAGTAAATCCCGCCAGTGAGTTCGCGCACCACCAGCACATCCAGATCGGCAACCAGTTGCGTTCGCAGCGGTGAACTGTCGGCCAGTGCCGGGCGGGCCCGAGCCGGGCGCAAATTGGCGAATACTTCCAGTTCCTGACGCAGCCGCAGCAGTCCCTTTTCCGGGCGCTTGTCCTGCGGCAACTGATCAAATTGCGGCGCCCCGACTGCGCCAAGCAGCACCCCATCAGCCTGACGGGCTGCCTGCAAGGTCGCTTGCGGCAGCGGATCACCGTGTTTTTCGATCGCGGCTCCGCCGAAATCGGCTGTTGATATCTTCAGGCCGCCGGCGGCTTCGGAAACCTGCACAAGCACCAGCCGCGCCTGCTCGATAACCTCCGGGCCTATGCCGTCTCCGGGCAGCAGCAGAATGCTTGCGCCCATTCAGGCACAACTGTCGCCGGCATCGCCGGCAAACAGCCACGGCTCGATCTGGCTGCGCTTTTGTTCGTAGAGCTTGATTTGCCCGGAATGCTGCAAGGTTGCGGCAATGTCGTCAAGGCCGGCCAGCAGCCGATTGCGGGCACCCTCCTCGATGGCAAAACTGTGCACGGTTGCGTCCGGCTCGACAACCTGCTTTTTTTCCAGATCGACACTCAACCGATAGCCGGGCTGAGCCTGACAATTGGCCAGCATCAACCGGGCTGCATCCGCTGTTACCGCCACCGGCAGCAGGCCGTTCTTGGCTGCATTGGTCTGGAAGATGTCCCCGAAACTGGCCGAAACCACCGCCCGGAAGCCAAACTCGGCCAGCGCCCAGACCGCGTGCTCGCGTGAGGAGCCGCAGCCGAAATTGGGGCCGCAAATCAGGATTTGCGCACCCTTGTATCTTTGCTGATTCAACGGAAAATCGGGGTTTAAGGGCAATTTCCCAATGTCACTGTCGAGATCAGCGGGAGTCAGGTAGCGCCAGTCGTTAAACAGGAAATCACCAAAGCCGGTGCGCTTGACCGAGCGCAGGAACTGCTTGGGAATGATCTGATCGGTATCTATGTTCGAATGCGGCAGGGCAACCGCGATGCCGGTAAAGGCGCTGAATTTATCGATCGGCACAGACGCAAGCCCCTAGCCGAGTACGCTTTTTAGCAGCTTGCCTATTTCAGCCGGGTTGCTGGTGATCTTGATGCCGGCATCTTCCAAGGCGGCGTTCTTTTCGGCAGCGGTACCCTTGCCGCCGGCGATGATCGCACCGGCGTGCCCCATCCGCTTGCCCGGCGGGGCGGTGGCACCGGCGATGAAGCCAACCACCGGCTTGCGCATGTTGTCCTTGGCCCAGGCAGCAGCGTCCTCCTCGTCAGAACCGCCAATCTCGCCGACCATCACCACCGCTTCGGTGGCCGGATCGTCGTTGAACAACTCGAGCACATCCCGGTGCTTGAGGCCGTTGATCGGATCACCGCCGATTCCGACGCAGGTTGACTGGCCAAGACCCAGTTCGCTAAGCTGATAGACCGCCTCGTAGGTAAGTGTGCCGGAGCGGGAAACCACCCCGACAGGGCCTTTGTTGTGGATGTAGCCGGGCATGATCCCGATCTTGACTTCGTCGGGAGTGATTATGCCCGGGCAGTTGGGACCGAGCAACACCGTATCCGATGTGCGCATGCGCGCCTT